>NZ_JBNNVQ010000205.1:0-3717 GCF_050280625.1 Pseudomonas sp. NPDC089569 | reverse complement strand
AAGGGCACGGTTGAGCCTTCATCGAGTAGCGCGACGGCCGCTTCGACCTGTTGTGGGCGTACGCCGAGTTCCTCGGCGATGCGGCTGTTGATGCTGTCCATAAAACCACCTGACAAATTGTGAAAGCAGGCTCGCAGGCGCTGGGTTGAGGGCCCGGCGAGTCTGGTTGAGCGGCCTGGCCTGCACCGCTGCCTGGATCAAAAGGTATCCCGTTGACCCGTGAAATCGAATAATTACTGCCGGTGCAATGAAAATAAAATGGCGGCCACCGAGCGTAACGATCAGACGTTGCCTGACACAAAAGGCCGCGCATTATAACCAGCGTTCTGTCATTCGGGGCATTGCAGGCAGCGGGGAAGGGGGCCGGATTCCTGGCGATAAAGGAAAAATCTGCTAACAATGCACACGGTGCGTATAACGACAGCTACGCCATAATGCGCGCCGAGATCAAAGGAGCATCCAATGAGCAGCACTGCAAACATTGCTGAAGGCGAAAAAATTCTTATTGTTGACGACGACCCGGGCCTCAGCAGCCTGCTGGAGCGTTTTTTCGTCAGCAAGGGCTACCGTGCCCGTGCCGTACCGAACACCGAACAGATGGACCGCCTGCTGGCGCGTGAAGTGTTCAACCTGGTCGTCCTCGACCTGATGCTGCCCGGCGAAGACGGCCTGACTGCCTGCCGCCGCCTGCGCGGTGCGAACAATCAGATTCCCATCATCATGCTGACTGCCAAGGGTGATGAACTGAGCCGTATCAAGGGCCTTGAACTGGGCGCCGACGATTACCTGGCCAAGCCGTTCAACCCCGATGAGTTGATGGCACGGGTAAAAGCCGTTCTGCGTCGTCAATCGGCTCCGGTGCCGGGTGCGCCGGGCAGTGAAGACGAAAACGTGACGTTCGGTGACTACGAACTCTCCCTGGCCACCCGCGAACTCAAGCGCGGCGAAGAAGTGCACATGCTCACCACCGGTGAGTTTGCGGTACTCAAGGCCCTGGTGATGAACGCCCGTCAGCCATTGACGCGCGACAAACTGATGAACCTGGCCCGTGGCCGTGAATGGGATGCCCTGGAGCGTTCCATCGACGTGCAGATCTCGCGTCTGCGCCGGATGATCGAGCCTGACCCGTCCAAGCCGCGCTACATCCAGACGGTCTGGGGCGTGGGTTATGTGTTCGTCCCGGATGGCGCTGCCACCAAGTGATCGATGATTTGTAGGAGCGGGTCGTGTGGGTATCGAGTCGCAAGACCCTGCCCGCAGACTCGCGATCCGCAATATGCGAGCATCGCTCGCTCCTGCAAGTATGTAGCGGTTATTCATGAAGACCCCGGTTTGGTTCCCCCAGAGTTTTTTCTCTCGCACCCTTTGGCTGGTGCTGATCGTCGTTCTCTTCTCTAAGGCCCTGACCCTGGTTTATCTGTTGATGAACGAAGACGTGCTGGTGGACCGCCAGTACAGCCACGGTGTCGCCCTGACCCTGCGTGCCTATTGGGCAGCCGATGAAAACAACCGCGACAAGATTGCCGAAGCCGCAACCCTGATCCGTGTGGTGGGGGCCGGTGTCCCGGAAGGGGAACATCACTGGCCTTACAGTGAGATCTATCAACGACAAATGCAGGCCGAACTGGGTGCCGACACCGAAGTTCGATTGCGCATGCATTCACCACCGGCGCTGTGGGTTCGGGCGCCAAGCCTGGGCGATGGCTGGTTGAAGGTGCCGCTGTACCCGCATCCGCTGCGCGGTCAGAAGATCTGGAATGTACTCGGCTGGTTCCTGGCCATTGGCCTGTTGTCCACCGCGTCGGCGTGGATTTTTGTCAGCCAGCTCAATCAACCCTTGAAACGCCTGGTCTACGCCGCACGACAACTTGGCCAGGGGCGTAGCGTACGTCTGCCGATCAGCGATACACCGAGCGAAATGACCGAGGTGTATCGCGCCTTCAACCAGATGGCCGAAGACGTCGAGCAGGCCGGTCGCGAGCGTGAGCTGATGCTGGCCGGGGTGTCCCACGACCTGCGCACGCCGCTGACCCGGTTGCGGTTGTCTCTGGAACTGATGGGGGATCGCAGCGACCTGACGGACGATATGGTCCGCGACATCGAAGACATGGATGCAATACTCGACCAGTTCCTGGCGTTCATCCGCGATGGCCGTGACGAATCGGTTGAAGAGGTGGACCTGAGTGACCTCGTCCGTGAAGTCGCCGCGCCGTATAATCAGACCGAGGAGAAGGTTCGCCTGCGCCTGGAACCGATCCAGCCGTTTCCGCTACGGCGTGTATCCATGAAGCGGCTGTTGAACAACCTGATCGGCAACGCGCTGAATCATGCCGGTAGCGGGGTCGAGGTAGCAGCGTATGTCTCCGGAGACATCAGCGCACCGTATGTGGTGCTGAGTGTCATGGACCGTGGGGCCGGGATCGACCCGTCGGAGCTGGAGGCGATCTTCAACCCGTTCACCCGTGGTGACCGTGCCCGTGGAGGCAAGGGTACCGGGTTGGGCCTGGCGATCGTGAAGCGAATCGCCGCGATGCATGGCGGCAACGTTGAGCTGCGCAACCGCGAGGGTGGAGGGTTGGAAGCTCGGGTGCGGCTGCCGTTGGGGTTGATGTTGCCGCGGGATGCTGTTTAAAGCAGGTTTTTACATCGGGGCTGATGGCCCCTTCGCCGGCAAGCCGGCTCCCACAGGGACTCTCTGTCGTACAGGTACTCTGTATTAATCGACGATCCTGTGGGAGCGGGCTTGCCCGCGATGAGACCTTCCAGCCGCCATAAATCTCACGGGTTAACCTTTCCCCTTGGTCCGCGTCATATTCGGCCCACCATTCTTTTCCAGATGCTCGATGATGATCCCCGCCACGTTCTTCCCAGTGGTGGTCTCGATCCCTTCCAGGCCTGGCGATGAGTTCACTTCCATCACCAGTGGCCCGTGATTGGAACGCAGGATATCCACACCCGCGACGGCCAGCCCCATGACCTTCGCTGCACGCAGGGCGGTCATGCGTTCTTCCGGTGTGATCTTGATCAGGCTGGCCGTACCGCCCCGATGCAGGTTGGAGCGAAATTCTCCCGGTTTGGCCTGGCGCTTCATGGCCGCAATCACCTTGTCTCCCACCACGAAGCAGCGAATGTCGGCACCGCCCGCCTCCTTGATGTATTCCTGAACCATGATGTTCTGCTTGAGGCCCATGAACGCCTCGATCACCGACTCCGCGGCCTTTGCGGTTTCGCACAGCACCACGCCTATGCCCTGGGTGCCTTCCAGTACCTTGATGACCAATGGCGCGCCGTTGACCATCTCGATCAGGTCGGGAATGTCGTCCGGCGAGTGTGCAAACCCCGTGACCGGCAGGCCGATACCACGGCGTGACAGCAATTGCAGGGAGCGCAACTTGTCACGGGAGCGGGCGATGGCCACCGACTCGTTGAGCGGAAAGACCCCCATCATTTCGAACTGACGCAAGACCGCGCAGCCATAGAACGTGACTGACGCACCGATTCGCGGAATCACCGCATCGAAACCTTCCAGCGGCTTGCCGCGATAGTGGATCTGCGGCTTGTGGCTGGCGATGTTCATGTAGGCGCGCAGGGTGTCGACCACCACCATTTCATGGCCGCGTTCGGTACCGGCTTCGACCAGGCGGCGGGTGGAATACAGACGCGGGTTACGCGACAGCACAGCGATCTTCATGCAACACCTGTGGAGGAGGTAGATAC
>NZ_JBNNVQ010000204.1:0-3783 GCF_050280625.1 Pseudomonas sp. NPDC089569 | reverse complement strand
TCAAGAATGTAGTTAAAGCCATCTACTCAAAAGACGCTGAAAAAGCTCAAGCTGCTTACGTTCTGGCTGTGCCAGTTATCGACCGCATGGCCGATAAAGGCATCATCCACAAGAACAAGGCTGCTCGCCACAAGAGCCGCCTGAATGGCCACGTCAAGGCGCTGAAAGCTGCTGCCTGATCGACGTGATCATAAAAAAACCGACCTCAGGGTCGGTTTTTTATTGCCCGCGATTTAGTCAACACACAACACCTGTGGGAGCGAGCCTGCTCGCGATAGCGGATATTCAGTCAACGCATGCGCTGAATGCCGGCCCGCCATCGCGAGCAGGCTCGCTCCCACATTAGCTTTTACTTCTACTGCTGAACCGGTGCCCACGGCAAAATCGGAATGGCCGTCACCGCGTTCTGCGGACTCCCTTCGATCAAGCGATCGCTATAGACCAGATAGACAAGCGTATTGCGCTTCTTGTCGAGAAAGCGCACCACCTGCATGGTCTTGAATACCAGCGAGGTGCGCTCCTTGAACACCTCCTCGCCATCCTTGAGCTCACCCTTGAAACTGATCGGCCCGACCTGACGACAGGCAATGGAAGCCTCGGCACGATCCTCGGCCAGCCCAAGACCACCCTTCACACCTCCCGTCTTGGCACGCGACAGATAGCAAGTCACACCCTCGACCTTGGGATCATCAAACGCCTCGACGACAATCCGGTCGTTCGGACCGACAAGCTTGAACACCGTCGACACCTGGCCGATTTCCTCGGCCGACACCAGCAATGGCATTGCCAACAGCAGCCCCAACAGTCCTTTTGCCACGCGCATTCGGATATTCCTTCAGACCAGAATCAGGTTATCGCGATGAATCAGCTCCGGCTCCGCCATGTAACCCAACAGACCGACTATCGCATCCGACGACTGACCGATGATTTTTTGAGCCTCCAGCGCACTGTAGTTGGCCAGGCCACGCGCAATCTCTCGACCGTCCGGCGCCACGCACACCACCATCTCGCCACGACGGAAACTGCCCTGAACCAGCTTGACCCCGACCGGCAACAGGCTTTTGTTGCCCTCGGACAACGCCGTTACCGCCCCCGCATCCAGCACCAGCGTGCCACGGGTCTGCAGGTGCCCGGCCAGCCACTGCTTGCGCGCCGCCAGCATGCCACGCTCAGGCGAGAGCAAGGTGCCAATGCGCTCACCCGCCTTGAGGCGATCCAGCACACGCTCAAGACGCCCGCCAACGATGATCGTATGCGCACCGGAACGAGCCGCCAGACGCGCAGCACGCAACTTGGTCTGCATGCCGCCACGCCCCAACGCACCACCGGTACCACCCGCCACCGCATCAAGCGACGGATCATCGGCACGAGCCTCGTAAATCAACTGGGCATCCGGGTTGTTGCGTGGATCGGCATCGAACATGCCGTCGCGATCCGTCAGGATCACCAGCAAATCCGCCTCGACCAGGTTGGCCACCAACGCTGCCAGGGTATCGTTGTCACCGAAACGGATTTCGTCGGTTACCACAGTGTCATTCTCGTTGATCACCGGAATGACCTTCAGCTCGACCAAGGCGCGCAAGGTGCTGCGAGCGTTCAGGTAGCGCTTGCGATCAGACAGATCGTCGTGGGTCAGGAGAATCTGCGCCGTGTGCCGGCCATGCTCAGCAAAGCTTGATTCCCAGGCCTGCACCAACCCCATCTGGCCGATCGCAGCAGCAGCCTGGAGCTCGTGCATCGCACTGGGTCGCGCGGTCCAGCCCAGACGGCTCATGCCTGCCGCCACCGCCCCGGAGGACACCAGCACCAGCTCGACACCCGCCTCATGCAAGGCCACCATCTGCTCCACCCAGACACCCATTGCCGCGCGGTCCAGCCCCTTGCCGTCCGCCGTCAGCAAAGCGCTGCCGATTTTCACGACCCAACGCTGCGCACCTGTCACCTTGCTCCGCATCATCTTCAACCTTAGCTTGAGGGCAGCGCGACCTGGCACTGCCCGTGACGTTATTCGTGGCTATTCCCGATTTCCAGATACCAAAACGCCGCTCGATTGAGCGGCGCTTAAGTTTATCGCAACGAGTCAGTCACGCACGTAAATGATTTCCGGACCGTCTTCGTCATCCACGTCTTCTTCATCCCAATCATCGTCACCGATGTCATGGACCGACTTCACACCACTACGACGCAAGGCACGCTGATCATCCAGCGCTTGCAGCTGGGCGCGAGCCTCGTCTTCGATGCGCTGATCAAGCTCGGCCAGCTCTTCCTGGTAAGCCGGATCATTCGCCAGACGATCAGCACGATCTTCCAGGTAACGCATGATGTCATGGCACAAACGCTCGGTGTTCTGCTTGGCGATGGCCGAAATCACGTACACCGGCCCCGTCCACTCCAGGCGATCGACGATTTCCTTGACGCGAGCATCATGCTCTTCTTCCAGGATCTGATCGCACTTGTTCAGGATCAACCAGCGATCACGCTCAGCCAGGGACGGACTGAATTTGGTCAACTCATTGACAATGACTTCCGCGGCATCCGGCGCACTGGTTTCATCCAGCGGCGCCATGTCGACGAGGTGCAGCAGCAGACGGGTCCGCGACAAGTGCTTGAGGAAGCGAATACCCAGACCCGCACCCTCGGACGCACCTTCGATCAGGCCCGGAATGTCCGCAATGACGAAGCTTTTCCAGCGATCGACGCTGACCACACCGAGGTTTGGCACCAGCGTAGTGAACGGATAGTCGGCGACTTTCGGCTTGGCGGCAGACACCGAACGAATGAAGGTACTTTTACCGGCATTCGGCAGGCCCAACAGACCAACGTCGGCCAGCACTTTCATTTCCAGCTTGAGATCGCGCTGCTCACCCGGCTTGCCCGGCGTCGTCTGGCGTGGCGCACGGTTGGTACTGGATTTGAAGCGGGTGTTGCCCAGACCGTGCCAGCCGCCATGAGCCACCAACAGCTTTTGCCCGGCCTTGGTCAGGTCGCCGATCACTTCCTGGGTGGCGGAGTCGATCACAGTCGTACCGACCGGCACGCGAAGCACCAGGTCCTCGCCTTTCTTGCCGGTGCAGTCGGTGCTGCCACCGTTGGAACCACGCTCGGCATCGAAGTGCCGGGTATAGCGATAATCCACCAGGGTGTTGAGGTTTTCGTCGGCGATCATGAAGACCGAGCCGCCGTCGCCGCCGTCACCACCGTTCGGACCACCGTTTTCGATGAATTTTTCGCGCCGGAAACTCATGCAGCCATTGCCGCCGTCACCCGCTTTTACTCGAATCGATACTTCATCAACAAACTTCATAACAAAACGCCTCTCGCCATACGGACGAGCCGAAAAACACCAAGATATAAGACTCTTGCAAAAATGAGCGCAGCGACCTCAATCAACGACTGCACAATCCAGCGCGCCGACAGCCCATACAAACAGCTTTGCAAGAGACTCATCCCACAAACGAAAAAGCCCCGTCGCGAGACAGGGCTTTTCCAGCGATCGCACAATTAAGCTGCGACTACGCTCACGTAACGACGACCGAAGGCGCCTTTTACTTCAAACTTGATCACGCCTTCGACTTTAGCGAAGAGGGTGTGATCTTTACCCATGCCTACGCCGTAGCCAGCGTGGAATTGGGTGCCGCGCTGACGCACGATGATGTTGCCCGCTTTGATAGCCTGGCCGCCATACATCTTCACGCCAAGTCGTTTGGCTTCTGAGTCGCGACCGTTACGGGTACTACCACCAGCTTTTTTGTGTGCCATGAGTTCCCTGGGCCGACAGCCGTT
>NZ_JBNNVQ010000203.1:0-3803 GCF_050280625.1 Pseudomonas sp. NPDC089569 | reverse complement strand
TCTGATGGCACGTTTTCGATCTGCGACGGTACTGACGAAGCGGCCGAGCGTATCGCTCGCGTGCTGACCAACGACCCGGCCACCGGTGTAATGCGTCACGCCGATGCCGGTTACCAGATCGCCATCGACTGCGCCAAGGAACAAGGGCTGAACCTGCCGATGATTACCGGCAAATAAGAAACAAACGGGCCGCCTGTGATGGCGGCCCAACGCAACTCTGTAGGAGCGAGGCTTGCCCGCGAACCGCGGTGTGTCAGTTTTGACGCCTTCGCGGGCAAGCCTCGCTCCTACAGAGCGCGAACCAACCCAGAATAACAATCCACAGAGGTTGAATCATGGCAGTTAACAGCGAGCGTGCTGGCAACAAACCGTTGATCGAGAAACGCTCGATCGACTACATCCCGGAAGCGGAAAGACACGGTCGTCTGTTTAGCCAGTTCACCCTGTGGATGGGTGCCAACCTGCAAATCACCGCGATTGTGACCGGTGCATTGGCCGTGGTGCTCGGTGGGGATGTGTTCTGGTCGTTGATCGGCCTGTTGATCGGTCAACTGCTCGGCGGTGGGGTGATGGCGTTGCATGCGGCGCAAGGGCCCAAGCTTGGCCTGCCACAGATGATCTCCAGCCGGGTGCAGTTCGGCGTTTACGGCGCGGCCATCCCGATCGTGCTGGTGTGCCTGATGTACCTGGGCTTCACCGCCACCGGCACCGTGCTTTCCGGCCAGGCGTTGGGCCAATTGTTCGGGGTTAGCGACACCGTCGGTATCCTCCTCTTCGCCAGCGTCATCGTACTGGTCACGGTGCTTGGCTATCGGGTGATCCATTTCATTGGTCGTCTCGCCAGCATCATTGGCGTGATTGCCTTTGTTTACCTGTTCAGCCGTCTGATGACCCAGGTTGACGTTGGTGCGCTGTTGCAAATCCGCCACTTCAGCTGGAGCAGCTTCCTGCTTGCGGTGTCGCTCGCGGCGTCCTGGCAGATCGCCTTTGGTCCTTACGTGGCTGACTATTCCCGCTACCTGCCAAGCAAGACTTCTTCGGTGAAAACCTTTTTTGCCGCCGGCGCAGGTTCGGTCGTTGGTGCACAGGTGGCGATGATCCTCGGTGTGTTTGCCGCCGCTTCGGCCAATGGTCAATACGCCGGTCATGAAGTGGCTTACATCGTTGGTTTCGCCGGCAGTGGTGCTGCCGCTGCGTTGCTGTACTTCAGCATCGCATTCGGCAAGGTCACCATTTCCACGCTGAACTCCTATGGCAGCTTCATGTGCATCGCGACGATCATCAGCGGCTTCCGTGGCCACCTGCAGGTCTCGCGCTTGCAGCGCCTGGTGTTCGTGCTGGTCATTGTCGGGGCTGCGACCCTGATGGCGTTGCTCGGCCAGCACTCGTTCCTCGGTGCGTTCAAGTCGTTCATCCTGTTCCTGCTGGCGTTTTTCACGCCCTGGAGTGCGATCAACCTGGTGGACTACTACTGTATTACCCGCGAGCGCTACGACGTACCGGCACTGGCTGATCCGAACGGTCGCTACGGCCGCTGGAACATGCTCGGTATCAGCGTCTATGTGTTCGGTGTGCTGGTGCAGTTGCCGTTCATCTCCACCAAGTTCTATACAGGTCCCCTGGTCGCTGCATTGGGTGATGTGGATATTTCCTGGATCATCGGTCTGGTGCTTCCCGCTGCCCTGTATTACGTGTGCGCAAAAAAATGGCACGGTGCAGTGCCCGATCAACTGATTCTGCCAGTCGAGCAGAACAGCGTTGTACAACCAAAAACAAGCGGGACCGGTCGCGCTGCGGCGCAGGCCTGATTGGACGTAGACAGGGCTGGATGCCTCTTGACTGCCGTAAGCCAATTTATGATTAGGAGCGTCACAACAATGAAATCGAACAAGACCCTGCTGACCACATTGCTTTCCATGGGCCTGCTGGCCAGCGCTGGCGCCACTCAGGCGGCGGGTTGGTGCGAGTCGGGCAAACCGGTGAAATTCGCCGGCCTGAACTGGGAAAGTGCAATGCTCCTGACCGACGTGCTGCAAGTCGTGCTGGAGAAAGGCTACGACTGCAAGACCGATAGCTTGCCCGGCAACTCCATCGCCATGGAAAACGCCCTGAGCAGCAACGACATCCAGGTGTTTGCCGAAGAGTGGGTCGGCCGCAGCGAGGTCTGGAACAAGGCCGAGAAGGCTGGCAAGGTCGTCGGTGTCGGTGCGCCGGTGGTGGGTGCCGTCGAAGGCTGGTACGTGCCGCGCTACGTGATCGAAGGCGATGCCAAGCGCAAGCTGGAAGCCAAGGCGCCGGACCTGAAGAACATTGCTGATCTGGGCAAGTACTCGGCGATCTTCAAGGATGCCGAAGAGCCTTCCAAGGGCCGCTTCTACAACTGCCCGGCCGGTTGGACCTGCGAGCTGGACAACAGCGAAATGCTGAAAAGCTACGGCCTGGAAAGCTCCTACACCAACTTCCGTCCAGGCACCGGCCCGGCGCTGGATGCCGCCGTGCTGTCGAGCTACAAGCGTGGCGAGCCGATCCTGTTCTACTACTGGTCGCCGACGCCGCTGATGGGCCAGGTCGATGTGGTGAAACTCGAAGAGAAACCAGGCGTGGACAAGCGCGTGACCATCAAGGTCGGCCTGTCCAAGACGTTCCACGACGAAGCGCCGGAACTGGTGACCGTGCTGGAAAAGGTCAACCTGCCGATCGACCTGCTGAACCAGAACCTGGGACGCATGACCAAAGAGCGGATCGAGTCGCCAAAACTGGCCAAGATCTTCTTGAAGGAACATCCTGAAGTCTGGCACGCATGGGTGAGCGAAGACGCAGCCAAGAAAATCGACGCGGCCTTGTAGGTTAGGCTTCTCCGACTGTCGGCAACGGCAGTCGGACGCTTGATCGCAACCCCTTGATTGAGAGTCTCTTATGTTTCCCGAAAGCTTTACCTTTTCCATCGCCGACTGGGTCAACGGTTGGGTCGATTCGCTGGTCACCAACTATGGCGATGTGTTCCGGCACATTTCCGACACGCTGCTGTGGGCCATCGTCAATCTGGAGAGCCTGCTGCGCATGGCGCCCTGGTGGCTGATGCTGGCCATCGTGGCCGGTGTGGCCTGGCACGCGACCCGTAAAGTCGTCACCACCGCCGTGATCGTCGGTTTGCTGTTCCTGGTGGGCGCGGTCGGCCTCTGGGACAAACTGATGCAAACCCTGGCGCTGATGCTGGTGGCCACGGTCATCTCGGTGCTGATCGGCATTCCGCTGGGCATTCTTTCGGCGCGCAACGATCGTCTGCGTTCGGTACTGATGCCGCTGCTGGACATCATGCAAACCATGCCGAGCTTCGTGTACCTGATCCCGGTACTGATGCTGTTCGGCCTGGGCAAGGTCCCGGCGATTTTCGCCACCGTGATCTATGCCGCACCGCCGCTGATCCGCCTGACCGATCTGGGCATCCGCCAGGTCGACGGTGAAGTGATGGAGGCGATCAACGCCTTTGGCGCCAACCGCTGGCAGCAACTGTTCGGCGTGCAACTGCCGCTGGCGTTGCCGAGCATCATGGCCGGCATCAACCAGACCACCATGATGGCCCTGTCGATGGTGGTGATCGCCTCGATGATCGGTGCCCGTGGTCTGGGTGAGGACGTGCTGGTGGGGATTCAGACCCTCAACGTGGGACGTGGCCTTGAAGCCGGTCTGGCGATCGTGATTCTTGCATTGTTGCTGGCTGCTGCCCGCGACTTCGTGGCAGCCGCTGCTCAGCCGCTCGCTCATGCCGCTGACGCCATGGGCATTGCTGCGCACCACTTCGA
>NZ_JBNNVQ010000202.1:0-3832 GCF_050280625.1 Pseudomonas sp. NPDC089569 | reverse complement strand
CCAAGGGTGCCGGCGAAGTAGCGGTGGATCATTTCGTTCCAGCCCTTGTGGGCTTCCACCGGGGCGTCCGGGAAATGCAGCTCGGCATGGGCCAGGGGAAACATATCCTGTGGGAGCGAGCCTGCTCGCGATGGGCGCGACGCGGTCTAGCGCCGAACCTGCTTCAGGGTCTCGGCAATCAGAAACGCCAACTCCAGCGACTGATCGGCATTCATTCGCGGGTCGCAATGGGTGTGATACCGGTCCGACAAGGCGTCTTCGGTAATCGGCCGTGCGCCGCCGATGCACTCGGTGACGTTCTGCCCGGTCATCTCGATATGGATGCCGCCGGCATAACTGCCTTCGGCTTCATGCACCTGGAAGAACTGCTTCACTTCACCCAGGATCTGCGCAAAGTCGCGGGTCTTGTAGCCGCTGCTGGCCTTGATGGTGTTGCCGTGCATCGGGTCCGAGCTCCAAAGCACCTGCTTGCCCTCACGCTGCACCGCGCGAATCAGTTGTGGCAGGTGATCGCCGACCTTGTTCGCGCCCATCCGCGCAATCAGGTTCAGGCGGCCGGGGTCGTTTTCCGGATTGAGAATATCGATCAGGCGAATCAGGTCGTCGGTGTTCATGCTCGGGCCGACCTTGACGCCGATCGGGTTGTTCACGCCGCGCAGAAACTCGACATGGGCGCCGTCGAGCTGGCGGGTACGATCACCAATCCAGAGCATGTGTGCGGAGCAATCGTAATAGTCGTTGGTCAGGCTGTCGCGACGCACGAAGGCTTCTTCATAGTTCAGCAGCAGCGCTTCATGAGCGGTGAAGAAGCTGGTTTCGCGCAGTTGCGGCGAGCTGTCCATGCCACAGGCACGCATGAAGGCCAGGGTTTCATCGATGCGGTCGGCCAGGTGGCTGTACTTTTCGGCCAGGGCCGAGTTCGCGATGAAATCCAGGTTCCACTTGTGCACCTGGTGCAAGTCGGCAAACCCGCCCTGAGCGAATGCGCGCAGCAGGTTCAGCGTGGCGGTGGACTGATGGTAGGACTGGAGCAAGCGCTCCGGGTCCGGCACGCGGCTTTTTTCGTCGAAACCGATGCCGTTGACGATGTCGCCACGATAGGCAGGCAGGGTCACGTCACCGATGGTTTCGTCGTTGGCCGAGCGTGGTTTGGCGAACTGCCCGGCCATGCGTCCGACCTTCACCACCGGGCAACCGGCCGCGAACGTCATGACAATGGCCATTTGCAGCAGCACCTTGAAGGTGTCGCGGATTTTCGCGGCGGAGAACTCGGCAAAGCTTTCGGCGCAGTCGCCGCCCTGCAACAGAAACGCACGACCCTGAGTCACCTCGGCAAACTGGCGCCGCAACTCCCGGGCTTCGCCGGCAAACACCAGCGGCGGATAGCTGGCCAGTGTCTGCTCGACCTGCTGCAAATGTGCGGCGTCGGGGTATCGGGGTTGTTGCTGGATCGGCAAGGCACGCCAGCTATCAGGGCTCCAGGGTCGGCTCATCGCGGTCTCTAATGTTTTACGCTCGGGCAACCATGTTATCAGCAATTAGTGCGTGACCTGTTCCCGTCGATTGGCCGACAATCGCGCCTTTGCGACTGTACGCAGTGGTGTTATTGCGTTGCTGTCTGTTCATTGCCGGCAATGCTGACGATCAGGAGTTGAAATGGCTGAGGAGCGCGTCGAGCATCTGCTCGCCGAGGTGCAGGACGAGTTTGGCGTGATTCGCGTACTGGAGGTGGCCGACTACCGTTTTCTCGAATTCGGTGATGCCATCGAGCAAAGTTGCGTATTCACTGCCGACCCCAGCTGGCTCGAATACGATTACACCCGGGCGATGCTGATCGGCGCGCTGTGTCACGAACAACCGGAAACAGCCCTGTTCCTGGGGCTGGGGGCTGGCACGTTGACCCAGGCTTGCCTCAAATTCCTGCCGCTGGAGGATGTCGAAGCCATTGAGCTGCGCCCCGACGTGCCGCGCCTGGCCATTGAATATCTTGGGCTGGATGATGACCCGCGCTTGTATATCCGTGTGGGCGATGCACTGGAACTGCTCGATACCGCCGAACCGGCAGACCTGATTTTCGTCGACCTCTATACCGACGTCGGTCCGGGTGTCGGTCACCTGGCGTGGACTTTCCTGGAAAATTGCCAGAAACGCCTGAACCCGGGGGGATGGCTGGTGATCAATCAGTGGGCGACCGACGATGGCAAACCGCTGGGTGCTGCTTTGCTGCGCGGGCTCTACCACCGACATTACTGGGAACTGCCGGTGAAGGAGGGCAACGTGATCCTGATCGTGCCGTCGGATCTGGATCAGGAGTTGAACATGCAAGGGCTGATCGCTCGCGCCGATGCACTGGCGCCGCGACTGGGGTACTCGTTGGCGTCGCTGATCAAGGCCATTCGCCCGGCGACCTGATTGGGCGTTCTTTCTGGCCTCTTCGCGGGCGAGCCTCGCTCCTACAGTTGATCAAGATCACTTGTGGGAGCGAGCCTGCTCGCGATGGCTTTCCAAAGGCCAGTGCAAAAACTAAAGCCCTTTGAAAACGCCGGGCCGTCGCTCCACCAGCGAGCGCACCCCTTCGTGCGCATCCTCGCTGGCCAGCAATTTCTTCACCAGCGCCGGCAGGCCTCGCGCCGCGGCGGTTTCCCCTTCATAGCGTGCTTGTCTGGCGGACATCAAGGTTGCCTGAACCCCCAGCGGCGCCTGTCGGGCGATTCGCTCGGCCAATTCAATCGCGCGGGACAGCAGGTCCTCGCTGGCCATGACTTCCTGCACCAGTCCCAGATGCAGGGCATCCCGGGCATCGAACTCGTCGCCGGTGAGCATCCAGCGCATGGCATTACCCCAACCGGCCACCTGGTGCAGACGCAAGGTGGCGCCGCCAAAGGGGAAAATGCCGCGCTGCACTTCCATCTGCGCGAAACGGGTATTACTGGCGCACAGATTGATGTCGGCGGCCAGCATCAACTCGATGCCAATGGTCAGGCAATAACCCTGCGCTGCGACAATCACGGGTTTGCTGACCCTGGGCCCTGCGAACACACCCCACGGATCGCAACCACCGGGCGGTGCCTGCCAGCCTTCAGTCAGTGCGGCGCTGGCCTTGGCCAGGTCCAGCCCGGCGGTGAAATGCTCGCCATGACCGAACACCACCGCGACCCGCGCCTCGCCATCGGCTTCGAACTCGCCATAGGCCAGGCTCAGTTCATTGAGAAGATCGAGATCGAAGGCGTTGCGTTTGGCAACCCGATCCAGGCCGATCAGCAGGACATGGCCGCGTTTTTCACGGCTCACACGACTGATGTCGAGCTCTTTCATGGTGCATTTCCTCGGGTGGGAGGGGGAAGTCGGACCAACGGTGAGCAGGTACAGGATGAATCGTTTTAGCGTCATCGCCCGCAGCGCAGGGCTTCTGAAAAATAGTCGCTCGTTCGATTATCCGCAAAGCCTGTTACAGAACGCCGCTGGCGCGAGTTCTGCGATAAAAAAAGCTCCCTTTTTTGGCAAATTCCGGTATAGTGCGCGCCGGTCTTTAGCCGGGCCGCGTTTAGGCAGAGCAAATCCCCGGAGTCAGCTTCGGCTGCCCGTCCGCATTGCGGACTCTTCCTTGACGATTCTTTTCATTCATTCGTTTTCGCAAATCCCCGCCGACAAAGCTGCCAGGGCGACTCTTGAGTCTCAACACGGCATGTGCAGCTTTGGAGCATGGGTCTTTGCGGATGCACTTTGAGGCAGACCCATGACCCAGGAAATCGGCGGCTTCGCCACCCACTGTTTCCAGCGCCGCACCTCCTACCGATCCGGTCTTTGCAGTTGGCTTGCTGGGAAGCTACAG
>NZ_JBNNVQ010000201.1:0-3871 GCF_050280625.1 Pseudomonas sp. NPDC089569 | reverse complement strand
GAAGCTTCAGGTAGAAGTAGAACAGCACCAGCGTGATGACGATCAGCAATGCGGCGCCGGCGCTGGCCAGGCCCCAGTTGAGGAACGATTGCACCTGCTGAATGATGAACTCGGGCAGCATCATGTTCTGCGCACCGCCCAGCAGTGCCGGGGTGACGTAGTAACCCAGGGACATCACGAACACCATCAGCCCGCCGGAAAACAGCCCCGGCCGGCACAGTGGCAGGAACACCCGGAAGAAGTTGGTCCAGGGGCTGGCGCCGCAGATGGAACCGGCCTGCAGGATCATCGGGTCGATGGCCTGCATGGTCGCCTGCAGCGGCAGCACGATGAACGGGATCATGATGTAGCTCATGCCGATCACCACGCCGGTCAGGTTATGCACCATCTCCAGCGGTTGATCGATGATGCCCATGGCCATCAGCGCCTTGTTGATCACCCCGGAGGCTTGCAGCAGCACGAGCCAGGAGTAGGTCCGCGCCAGCAGGCTGGTCCACATCGACAGCAGCACGATGTTGAGAATCCAGCGACCCCAGCCGCGTGGCACCAGCGTGATCGCCCAGGCCAGCGGAAAGCCCAGCAACAGGCTGAACAAGGTCACAAGACCGGCCACCGAGAAGGTGTTGAGCAAGACCCGTGCATAGGCCGAGTTGGCGAACAGCTGTGCGTAGTTGCCCAGCCCCGGCGTCGGTTCCAGCACGCCGCGCAGCAGCAGGCCGATCAGCGGTGCCAGGAAAAACAGGCCGAGGAACAGCAGGGCAGGGACCAGGTTGCTCGATCCACGCCAGCGCTGTGCCAGCGTCGGGGCTTGCGTCATTGCAGCGGCCTTGATGGAAGCCTGGCCGGCAGCGCCAGAGGCGCTCCCGGTGGCAGTGGTTTGACGGGACGCGGTTGCCGTCATTTTCATTTGACCAGCCATTCGTTCCACCGTGTCGCGATGGCCGGACCGTTCTTGGCCCAGTACGCGAAATCAAGAGTGATTTGATCCTTTGCGTAGGCAGTCGGCAGGTTGGGCGCCAGCACCGAATCCAGGCGCGCCACGCTGTCGACGTTGACCGGGGCGTAGGCGGTCAGGTTGGAGAAGTCGGCCTGCCCCTTGGCGCTGCTGGCATTGGCCAGGAACTTCATCGCCGCGTCCTTGTTCTTCGAGCCTTTTGGAATGACCAGGATGTCGGCCATGACCAGGTTCTGTTTCCAGCTCACACCGACGGGGGCGCCGTCTTCCTGCAGGGCGTGTATGCGGCCGTTCCAGAATTGGCCCAGGCTGGCTTCACCCGAGGCCAGCAACTGTTGCGACTGGGCGCCGCCGCCCCACCAGACGATGTCTTTCTTGATGGTGTCGAGTTTCTTGAAGGCGCGATCCAGGTCCAGCGGGTAGAGCTTGTCCGCCGGGACGCCATCGGCCAGCAGTGCCAGCTCCAGCACGCCAGGGCTTGGCCATTTGTAGAGGGCGCGTTTGCCGGGGTAAGTCTTGGTGTCGAACAGGGCGGTCCAGTCCTGGGGTTTGCTGGCACCGAGCTTGCCTTCGTTGTAGCCGAGCACGAAGGAGAAGAAGAACGAACCGACGCCGTGATCGGAGACGAAACGCGGGTCGATCTTGTCGCGCTCGATGACTTTGAAGTCCAGCGGTTCGAGCAAACCTTCGGAAGCGGCGCGCAGGGCGAAGTCGGCTTCGACGTCGACCACGTCCCACTGCACGTTGCCGCTTTCGACCATGGCCTTGAGTTTGCCGTAGTCGGTGGGGCCGTCCTGAACCACGGTGATGCCGCTGGACTTGCTGAACGGGTCGGCCCAGGCCTGCTTCTGCGCATCCTGGGTGGTACCGCCCCAGCTGACGAAGTTGACGCTCTCGGCAGCCATCAACGCCTGGCTGGTCACACCAAGCAGACCCGCGAACAGCACTGCGGTTACACGTTTGTTCAACACCATTTTCACGCCCTCATTGTTGTGTTTATGAGCGGGGCTTTCATTGCCCGCCTATCGGGAGCAGTAGGTCCGTCCAGTCAGGGATGACTGCTCGGTCTATGGAATATCATATTATGGTATTCCAAACTTTGTGCAAGCATTTTGCCTTACCGGCTATCTGCCGAATTGGGTTTTTTTCGCTGAACCTCTAATCACCTGAACTCCACAATCCCTGTGGGAGCGGGCTTGCCCGCGATGACGGCGGCACATCCGGCATTTATGTCATAGATGTACCGCTATCGCGGGCAAGCCCGCTCCCACAGGTTTTGTGGTTTAACGGGATCATTGAGTGAATGGAATGCTCTCCACCACCTCCAGGTCATACCCGGTCAAGCCCGCGTACTTCAGTGGCGGGCCCAGGTGGCGCAGCTTGCCGACGCCCAGGTTCTGCAGGATCTGCGCGCCGGTGCCCACTTCCGAATAGATCCGCGACTGCGAACGGGTGAACTGCCGGGGCGGCTGGGTCAACTGCGGCACCCGCTCCAGCAGGGCCTGGGACGACTCATGGTTGGCCAGCACCACCACCACGCCGCGACCTTCTTCAGCCACGCGTTGCAATGCAGCCCACAATGTCCAGTTGGAGGGGCCGCTGTATTCGGCACCCACCAGATCGCGCAAGGGATCGATCACATGCACCCGCACCAGTGTCGCTTCCTCGCGGCGCAGTTCGCCCATGACCATTGCCATGTGGACACCGCCTTCGATGCGGTCTTCGAAAGTAATCAGACGAAAGGTGCCATGCACGGTAGGCAATTCCCGTTCGCCGATACGCACCACCGTGTGTTCGGTGCTCAGTCGATAGTGGATCAGGTCGGCGATGGTGCCGATCTTGATCCCGTGCTTGCGTGCGAACACTTCCAGGTCCGGACGCCGGGCCATGGTACCGTCGTCGTTCATGACCTCGACAATCACCGACGCCGGGGTGAAGCCGGCCAGGCGTGCCAGGTCGCAGCCGGCTTCGGTATGACCGGCGCGGGTCAGTACGCCGCCCTCCCTGGCGCGCAATGGAAAGATATGGCCCGGTTGCACGATATCGGCGGGGCCGGCGCCCTGGGCGACGGCGGCAGCCACGGTCCGTGCCCGGTCGGCGGCGGAAATGCCGGTGGTGACCCCGGTCGCCGCTTCGATGGACACGGTGAACGCGGTGCTGAACACGCTGCCGTTGCTCGGCACCATCTGCTCCAGGCCCAGGCGCTGGCAATGTTCGTCGGTCAGGGTCAGGCAGATCAGGCCACGTGCTTCGCGGGCCATGAAGCTGATGGCCTCGGGTGTGCAGCGGTCGGCGGCGAGCAGCAGGTCGCCTTCGTTTTCCCGGTCCTCGTCGTCCACCAGCAAGACCATTTTGCCGAGGCGATAATCTTCGATGATTTCTTCGATTGTGTTGAAGGCCATGATGGAGTCTCAAGTGTGCGGTAGGTTCATATTATGGTATACCATGATACAAAATAAACCGAGAGGTCACTATGAAGGCGTACTGGATAGCTCACGTGGACGTCACCGATCCCGATCAATACAGCCAATACACCCAGCGGGCACCGAAAGCGTTTGCCGAATATGGCGGACGTCTGCTGGCCCGTGGCGGACGGAGCGAAGCGCTGGAAGGGCGGGCGACGCCGCAACGCAGTGTGGTGATTGAATTCGACTCCTACGAGCAGGCGCTGGCGTGCTACCACTCGGCGGTTTATCAGGAGGCCAAAGGGCACCGCGAAGGCGTGGCGCGGGCCGAAGTGATCATTGTCGAAGGCGTTGCGCCGGTCTGACGATCACCGCATTTCCCTGTGGGAGCTGGCTTGCCAGCGATGGCGGCCTGTTAGCCGCCCCGCATTTTGCGGATGTACTCGGTCCACTGTAGGAGCCAGGCTTGCCGGCGAAGGCGTACCTGAGATCGCTTTCGCCGGCAAGCCTG
>NZ_JBNNVQ010000200.1:0-3879 GCF_050280625.1 Pseudomonas sp. NPDC089569 | reverse complement strand
CCCGTGGAGTAGTTATCGGCCACGCGACCACCGACGATCACCACATTCCCGGCCACCAACGGCGTCGAGGTCTGCTGGTAGTAACCGGGCTTCACACCGAGCCCAGGCACGGTCAAGCATTTCCACGCACCAGGCGGCAACGGCGTTCGCGTCGATTCGCACCTGTACAGCGGATATGCCGTTCCGCCGAACTACGACTCGCTGATCGGCAAGCTGATCACTTACGGCGCAAGCCGTGACGAAGCCATGGCGCGCATGCGTAATGCGCTGGACGAAATCGTGGTCGACGGGATCAAGACCAACATCCCGCTGCACCGCGACCTGACCCGCGACGAAGGCTTCTGCAAAGGGGGCGTGAACATTCACTACCTCGAGCACAAGCTCGCTGGCGAAAAGCACTAAGCTTCAGCTGGCAAAGACAAAGCCGCCTTCGGGCGGCTTTGTTGTTTCAGAACATTTCACCTAATCTGACGCCAGACCATTTCTGTGGGAGCGAGCCTGCTCCGGGCGGCGATCCGACGATAGCGGTGTACCAACCGATGCAAATGTTGCATCTGGATCCCAATCGCGAGCAGGCTCGCTCCCACAGGGCACTGCGTCATCCAGTAACCGCGCCTTGCGCGCAGACCAAACCACTCCCACAAATGCTCCGCGCTCGCGTAAACTTGCGCGCTTCTCGCAGCCCGCTAGGCTGCAATCAATATTTTTCAAAGGTGCCCGCCATGCCTTGGCTGCAAGTCCGTCTCGCCATCAGCCCAGAACAAGCCGAAACCTATGAAGACGCTTTCCTTGAAGTGGGCGCCGTCTCGGTGACCTTCATGGACGCCGAAGACCAACCGATCTTCGAGCCGGAACTCAATACCACGCCCCTGTGGTCACACACGCACCTGCTGGCCCTGTTCGAAGGCGGCACCGAGGCCGCCCCGGTACTGGCTCATCTGGAATTGCTGACCGGCAGCCCGCTGCCCGAGCATCACAGTGAAGTCATCGAAGATCAGGACTGGGAGCGCAGCTGGATGGACAATTTCCAGCCAATGCGTTTCGGTCAGCGCCTGTGGATCGTGCCGAGCTGGCACGCTGCCCCGGAACCTGGCGCAGTGAACCTGCTGCTCGACCCCGGCCTGGCATTCGGCACCGGCACTCACCCCACTACCGCACTGTGCCTGGAATGGCTCGACGGCCAGGACCTGGCAGATTGCAACGTACTGGACTTCGGCTGCGGCTCGGGCATCCTGGCCATTGCCGCCCTGCTGCTGGGTGCGAAGCACGCTGTCGGCACCGATATCGACATCCAGGCGCTGGAAGCCTCCCGCGACAACGCCGGGCGTAACAATATTGCCGAGCAAAGCTTCCCGCTGTATCTGCCAGAAGACCTGCCGCAGGTTCAGGCCGATGTGCTGGTGGCCAATATCCTCGCCGGCCCATTGGTATCCCTCGCGCCACAACTGTCCAGCCTGGTCAAACCCGGTGGTCGCCTGGCGCTGTCGGGCATTCTTGCAGAGCAAGGCGAAGAGGTCGCGGCCGCCTACGCCCGGGACTTCGATCTGGACCCGATCGCCAATCGCGAAGGCTGGGTGCGCATTACCGGCCGTCGGCGCTAGAATGATCGCCTGCATAGACCGGATCGCCGCATGACCGACAGCTTCGTCACCCAGTGCCCGCATTGCCAAACCAGCTTCCGCGTCAGCCACGCCCAGTTGAGCGTGGCCCGCGGTGTCGTGCGTTGCGGCTCCTGCCTGCAGGTATTCAACGCCGCCAAGCAATTGCTTGAGCAGGCAGGCAAGGAACCTGTCGCACCGGTCGCTCCAGCCGCTGCCGAAGCGGCCGCCCCCGCAGAGCCCAGGGCCATCAGCCTCAAGCAATGGAGCGCCGCCGAACTCGACCTGGACAGTCTCGACCTCGACCAGGAGCTGGCCCGACTCGAACAGCGGGAAATCCAGCCGACCACCGAGTTCGGTCGACACCGCGAAGACACTCTGAGCGCACGCCGCGATAGCGGCGAAAACGACGAAGAACCCTGGACTGCCGACAGCCTGTTCAGCGAAACGCCAGACGAGCGCACGCAAACGACCGAGAACCTCGACTCCCTGAGTGCGCTGGACACCCTTGAAGCACAAGAGCCTGAAAACGAGTCGGGCAAACACTCGCGCACCGAACCCTCGTTGTCGCTTGAGCCGGTGGAACTGGACGATGAAACACCCCCTCCACAGCTTCGCCTGAACGATCCGCTGGATACGCCGCTTCATCACGAACGCCTGTCGGCAAGCGCAAGCGATGAAATCGATGCAGACCTGCCCTCCATCGAGCCATTGCGCAAACGCCCCGAGCGCAGCGAGCCCAGCGTTCGCGCCGAGGTCCTGCAAGACCTGACGGATGACCCCCTGCAACTGGATTGGCAAAGACGCCGCTCGCCCTGGGGGCGCCGGTTCTTCTGGCTGTTGTTGATCGTGCTTGCCGCCGGCGCGCTTGCCGGCCAATACATTGCCTACCATTTCGACGAACTGGCGCGTCAGGACCAGTATCGTCCCTGGTTCCAGCAACTGTGCCCGCAACTCGGTTGCACTGTGCCTTCGAAAGTCGACATCGCAAAAATCAAAAGCAGCAACCTGGTGGTACGCAGCCATCCGGAATTCAGCGGTGCATTGGTGGTCGATGCGATCATCTATAATCGCGCGCCCTTCTCCCAGCCCTTCCCGCTGCTTGAACTGCGCTTTGCCGACCTCAATGGCCATCTGATCGCCAGCCGCCGCTTCAAGCCGGGCGAATACCTCAATGGCGATCTCGAAGGCATGGTGGAAATGCCTCCGCAAACGCCGATCCACATCGCACTGGACATTCTCGATCCAGGTGCCAAGGCCGTGAACTATAGCCTCAGCTTCCACTCCCCGGAGTGAAAGGGCTCGCCGATCATCCGCTGGCTTCAGCTTTCTGACTTCGTCTGCCGCAACCAAACCACTGGCGATATAAGAATAACTGTTCAGATTTTGTTCAATTCAGCCTTTATCCAGTCATCGAGAGCGGGTATCATGCCAACCCTTTTTCGAACTCTCATGATCCGGCCCCACAACAGGGAAGTCCTATGTCGGCGGTACGCATCGGTCCATACACATTACACAACGGCTTGATTCTCGCCCCGATGGCGGGCGTCACCGACCAACCCTTTCGTCAGTTGTGCAAACGATTGGGTGCAGGGCTAGTAGTCTCTGAAATGGTCACCAGCGACATGAGTTTGTGGAACACCCGCAAATCACGGATGCGCATGATTCACGAAGGTGATCCCGAGCCACGCTCGGTCCAGATCGCCGGTGGCGATGCGCAGATGCTGGCGGATGCGGCCCGGGCCAACGTTGAGCTGGGCGCGCAGATTATTGATATCAACATGGGCTGTCCGGCAAAGAAAGTCTGCAACAAGGCTGCCGGCTCCGCATTGTTGAAGGATGAAGCATTGGTAACCGAGATCCTGCAGGCCGTCGTGGCCGCGGTTGATGTGCCGGTTACCCTGAAGATTCGTACCGGTTGGGACCGGGACAACAAGAACGGCCTGACAGTGGCGAAAATCGCCGAGCAGGCAGGCATCACGGCACTGGCGGTCCATGGCCGCACCCGTGCCGACCTGTACACCGGTGAAGCCGAGTACGACACCATCGCTGCGATCAAGCAGGCGGTGTCGATGCCCGTCTTCGCCAATGGCGATATCGATTCGCCGGAAAAGGCCCGATACGTGCTGGACGCGACCGGTGCCGACGGCCTGTTGGTAGGCCGGGCTGCCCAGGGGCGGCCGTGGCAGCAACTGGTCCTGCATCTCGGCACGGATCAGCGGGTCGAGGGCACTGAACGCTTCGTCCATCAGGATGATGTCGGTGTCCGCCGCCAAGGCGC
>NZ_JBNNVQ010000199.1:0-3934 GCF_050280625.1 Pseudomonas sp. NPDC089569 | reverse complement strand
GATGGTAGTGTGGGGTTTCCCCATGTGAGAGTAGGTCATCGTCAAGATTAAATTCCGAAACCCCTATCTGCGTACGCAGGTAGGGGTTTTGTTTTGCCCGCAGAAAATCTGCATTACCGGCTTTCTATGCAATTGCACGGGGCGTGGCTATCATGCGGACCTCATTGTGAAGCGAGACTTGCATGCTGACGTTGTTAGAGCTTCTTAAGGACGGTCGATTTCATTCGGGGCAGGCACTGGGTGCTGCCCTGGGCATCAGTCGCAGTGCGGTATGGAAGCAGCTTCAGCAATTGGAGGCTGAGCTGGGATTGTCCATTCATAAGGTTCGAGGGCGTGGCTATCAATTGGCTGCGCCGTTGACGCTGCTTGATCCTGTGGAAATAAGCCGGTTGGCACCCTCTTGCGGGTGGCCAGTCCAGGTTTTCGATTCCATCGACTCCACAAATGCTGAGGCTCTGCGAGCAATCGAGCAAAATCGGCCCTCTCCCTTTTTGGTGCTTTCCGAGCGGCAGACTGCCGGTCGGGGGCGGAGGGGAAGGAAGTGGGCAAGTCCGTTCGCGGAGAACATATATTTCAGCCTGGTGCTGCGTGTAGAGGGCGGAATGCGTCAGTTGGAGGGCTTGAGTCTTGTTGTTGGGCTCGCCGTTCTTCGCACGTTGCGTCAGTTGGGTGTTTCCAGGGTGGGGTTGAAATGGCCGAATGATGTTCTGGTCGATCAAAAAAAGATTGCCGGGATATTGTTGGAATTGGTCGGTGATCCTGCGGATGTATGTCACGTAGTGCTGGGTGTCGGCATTAATGTAAACATGCAGATGACTGACGAGGTTGATCAGCAGTGGACTTCCATGCGTCTGGAGGCGGGGCGGGTGTTTGATCGCAATCAATTGGTTGCCGAGCTCGGCATAGCGCTGCAGGACTATCTGGCGCGCCACCAGGCTGATGGCTTCTCTGCGCTTAGGGCGGAGTGGGAGCAAAATCATCTGTGGCAGGGGCGTGATGTGTCGCTGATTGCCGGCGTAAATCAAATAGATGGCGAAGTACTGGGTATCGATAATCAGGGTGCCTTGCGCCTGAGGGTGGCTGGCGTGGAGAAAGTCTTCAGCGGTGGTGAGCTGAGCCTGAGGTTGCGTAATGATTCTTGAGCTCGACTGCGGAAACAGCTTCATCAAGTGGCGCGTTCTCGACCCGCACACCTGCGAGGTGCTGGGGGAGGGGGTCGTTGATTCGGACTCGGCATTGCTGGAGGGGGTGAGGGCGCTTAAGGGACTTGCGCTCCAATCCTGTCGATTGGTGAGTGTAAGAACTACTGAAGAGACCGAGGCGCTGATCTCTCTCCTGAGGGGAGCGTTCGATGTCCCTGTGGTTTGTGCGACTCCCGCACGAGTCATGTCTGGCGTTCGTAACGGATACGATGAGTTTGAGCGGCTGGGGCTGGATCGCTGGCTTGCTCTGCTTGGAGGGTTTCATCTGGCCGCAGGCGCATGCCTGGTGCTGGATTTTGGCACCGCCGTTACGGCCGATTTCGTTGCGGATGATGGTGAGCATCTCGGTGGATTCATATGCCCAGGGATGCCTTTGATGCGTAATCAGCTGCGCACTCATACTCGTAAGATCCGGTACGGTGATCTCGCGGCTGAACGTGCGCTGGAGAGCCTTGTTCCGGGGCGTAATACTGTTGAGGCTGTCGAACGTGGTTGCGTGCTGATGCTGCGAGGCTTTGTGCAGTCTCAGCTCGATTTGGCTCGCAGCTACTGGGGGGAGGACTTTACGGTGTTCCTGACGGGTGGTGATTCGGCCTTGGTCTCTGAGGTTGTGCCTCAGGCCAGGGTAATTCCGGACCTGGTGTTTGTCGGATTGGCAATGGCTTGTCCTTTGTCCTGAGGTTTTTATGCGTTGGTTGTTCTTGCTGCTACTCGTCCTCAACGTGTTTTATTACATCTGGCACCAACAAGAGGCTCCTCTGCGCGCGAAAGATGTCACCCCGCTGAGTTTGTATCGGGGGACTCAGCAGGATATTCGTCTGCTGAGTGAGGCGGCGGAGGCGACCAAGGATAAGGCGAAGAGCGTCCAGCCAGATTCCGGCTGCCTTTATTTGGGTGGTTTTGTACGCCAGGAGATTGCTCAGGGGCTCGAGCGCCGGTTGGTGGGGATGGATGTCAAGTTTCAGACGCTCCCTCGATCGGGAGAAGCCGCCGGCTATTGGCTGCGTGTAGCCCCGGAAAGCAGGCGCTGGCTGGATGATTTGCAGTTGCAAAACCTTTCTAAAGAATTCAATGAGTTAAAACATAAAATAATGCCTTGTGAGGGGGTTGCGCCCTCTGAATAGTTTGCATAGAATGGCGCCCGCTCCACAGCGAACACCGCAAGCGGTGAGAAGTGTGAAGCGTAGTCAACGCAGCTAACCTCAAGATTTTAATGAGAAAAGTGCTTGACAGAAGGCTGGCATGATGTAGAATGCCGGCTCGCTTAGGAGGGGTTCCCGAGCGGCCAAAGGGATCAGACTGTAAATCTGACGTCTACGACTTCGAAGGTTCGAATCCTTCCCCCTCCACCATTTTAGCGAGAGCTGCAGGCTCGCGGGTATAGTTTAGTGGTAGAACCTCAGCCTTCCAAGCTGATGATGCGGGTTCGATTCCCGCTACCCGCTCCAAGTTTGCAGGTTTTGCATGGTTTAAGCTCTTGTAGCTCAGTTGGTAGAGCACACCCTTGGTAAGGGTGAGGTCAGCGGTTCAAATCCGCTCAAGAGCTCCATATAACAAGGCAGATATGAAAATATCTGCCTTTGTTTTAGGTGGCTTTGGTTGCGCTTCATCTCGATTTTGAAGCTTGCCGGTGCTAAGGTTGTCGGTTCTGCAGCTGGGTCACCTAAGAAGTGGTTGTAAAGTCTTTTTCAGGTCAGCATAATGGTCGGCCTGATTTTGTTTTAGGTCAGTAGCTCAATTGGCAGAGCGACGGTCTCCAAAACCGTAGGTTGGGGGTTCGATTCCCTCCTGACCTGCCAGATTCACTCGGTGTGTCTGGCTTTCTTTTCACAGGATCTTCATAGATGACTCCTAAAGCTGAAGCTCAAGGCTCTCGTTTCGATCTCCTCAAGTGGCTTTTGGTAGTCGCTTTGGTGGTTGTAGGCGTTGTTGGCAATCAGTACTTCTCTGCTTCGCCGATCCTGTACCGTGTACTCGCATTGCTTGCTATTGCTGCTGTGGCTGCCTTCGTAGGCCTGCAGACTGTCAAAGGCAAGTCTTTCTTCGTACTGGTTAAGGAAGCGCGTACCGAAATTCGTAAAGTCGTTTGGCCAACTCGCCAAGAGACCACGCAGACCACCCTGATTGTGGTGGCTGTTGTCTTGGTTATGGCGTTGCTGTTGTGGGGGCTTGATTCCCTGCTCGGCTGGCTTGTTTCCTTGATTGTCGGCTAAGGGTGTCCCGTGGCTAAGCGTTGGTATGTTGTGCATGCTTACTCCGGTTACGAGAAGCATGTAATGCGCTCGCTCATTGAGCGCGTAAAGCTGGCTGGCATGGAAGATGGCTTCGGCGAAATTCTGGTCCCCACTGAAGAAGTGGTTGAGATGCGCAATGGCCAGAAGCGCAAGAGCGAGCGCAAATTCTTCCCTGGCTACGTGCTGGTGCAAATGGATATGAACGAGGGTACTTGGCACTTGGTCAAGGATACTCCTCGTGTGATGGGTTTTATCGGTGGTACTGCTGATAAGCCTGCGCCGATCACCGATAAGGAAGCGGAAGCGATTCTGCGCCGAGTTGCTGACGGTAGCGACAAGCCTAAGCCGAAGACGTTGTTCGAGCCAGGTGAAGCGGTCCGCGTAAATGATGGTCCATTTGCGGACGTGACCATCAGCTACCAGGACAGCCACACGCTCACCGGCACAGCAGGAAATGACACGCTGGTGGCGGGCGATGGCGATAACATTCTCAATGGC
>NZ_JBNNVQ010000198.1:0-4052 GCF_050280625.1 Pseudomonas sp. NPDC089569 | reverse complement strand
CAACCGCAGGTCGGCGTTGTCTTCGCGCAGAATCAGACGGTACTCGGCACGAGAAGTGAACATCCGGTACGGCTCTTGAGTCCCGAGGGTAATCATCGCCATTGTTGATCACCAGCGCCACGATCATCGTGGTGATGCTGGCTATCGCCTGGCGCCGCAACCACTCCCAGACCTTCCTGCTGTCGGTGGCGGGTCTGAACCTGGCCTTGCTGTCGATCCTGCCTGCACTGAAAGTCGCGCCGCTGGCCGTGACCCCCTTGCTGCAGATCGACACATTCGCCTGCCTGTACATGGCGCTGATCCTGGTCGCCACCCTCGCCTGCGTCACCCTCGCCCACGCCTACCTGGGCGATGGCGGCTCGGGTTACCCGGGCAACCGTGAAGAACTGTACCTGCTGATCCTGATGGCCGCTGCCGGTGGCCTGGTTCTGGTCAGCGCACAGCACCTGGCCGGGTTGTTCGTCGGTCTGGAACTGCTGTCGGTACCGGTTTACGGCCTGGTGGCGTACGCCTTCTTCAACAAGCGTTCGCTGGAAGCCGGCATCAAGTACATGGTGCTGTCGGCTGCCGGTTCCGCGTTCCTGTTGTTCGGCATGGCCCTGCTCTACGCCGACGCCGGCTCCCTGAGCTTCAGCGGCATCGGACAGGCCCTGACGGCCACCGGCATGCCAAGTTCGCTGGCGCAACTGGGTCTGGGCATGATGCTGATCGGCTTGGCGTTCAAACTGTCGCTGGTACCGTTCCACCTCTGGACCCCGGACGTCTACGAAGGTGCTCCGGCACCGGTGGCGGCGTTCCTGGCGACCGCTTCGAAGGTCGCTGTGTTCGCGGTGATGGTGCGTCTGTTCCAGATCTCCCCTGCCGCGAGCAGTGGTGTACTGAGCAACGTGCTGACCATCATTGCCATCGCGTCGATCCTGTTCGGTAACCTGCTGGCCCTGACCCAGAGCAACCTCAAGCGTCTGCTGGGTTACTCGTCCATCGCTCACTTCGGTTACCTGCTGATCGCCCTGGTGGCCAGCAAGGGCCTGGCGGTGGAAGCCATCGGCGTGTACCTGGTCACCTACGTGATCACCAGCCTGGGCGCCTTCGGCGTAATCACCCTGATGTCCTCGCCGTACAACGGCCGTGACGCGGATGCCCTGTACGAATACCGCGGCCTGTTCTGGCGCCGTCCGTACCTGACCGCCGTACTGACCGTGATGATGCTGTCCCTGGCCGGTATCCCGCTGACCGCAGGCTTCATCGGCAAGTTCTACATCATCGCCACCGGCGTTCAGTCGCATCAGTGGTGGCTGGTCGGCTCCCTGGTACTGGGCAGCGCCATCGGCGTGTTCTACTACCTGCGTGTGATGGTCACCCTGTACCTGATCGAACCGAACCTGCGTCGTCACGATGCGCAACTGCACTGGGAACAACGTGCAGGCGGCGTGATGCTGCTGGCCATCGCAGTACTGGCGTTCTTCCTCGGCCTGTACCCACAACCGCTGCTGAACCTGGTTCAACAGTCGGGCCTGGCGGGCTGATCGCTCGGCGACATTGGGCAGTAAACAGAAACGGCACCTTCGGGTGCCGTTTTTGCGTTCGGGGGATTTGTTACCGCTGCCCTCCCCTCCTTCTGTAATCCCCGAATGATCTCACTGGACTGGTCGACTCGCCCTACAAGTGTTTTTACGAGCGGGGTCTAGCGTTAAAAACGGGAACGAAAAGGTTAGCTTCGATGCCTTGACCATTTCGATTACGGAGGCAAAACTATACGCAGGTAACGTACAGAACATGGATGCTCTATTTATCGAGTTGCGTATGTTTCAGAAACATCGAGACGATTACATGGATGATGATTTGTTTCGCAGCTTTCAGTTGGAGTTGCTGAAGAATCCCGAAGCTGGCGATCTTATTGAAGGGACCGGTGGGCTTCGCAAAATTCGCTTCTGCGACCAACGACGAAGTAAAGGCAAGCGCGGTGGCTTACGGGTGATTTATTACTGGTGGTCAGGCTTCAATCAGTTCTGGCTGTTCACCGTGTATGGCAAAGACGAGAAAGACGACCTGTCGCCCTCCCAGAAAACGCTTTTCAGACAAACACTGGATAGAGAAATAAAAACGAGATTCCACTATGAGACGTGACATTTTTGCCGAACTGATGGATGGCCTCGACGCTCTGGCCGATGAGCGCCAAGGCAAGATCACGCTGCGAACCCACAAGGTTCAGCTGCCAGAACTGATGCCCATTACCGCCGAGGAGGTGGTTGCCATTCGCCATCAACTCAATCTCTCCCGGTCGGTTTTCGCGATGTATTTACGTACCAACACCCGAACCCTGGAGAATTGGGAACAAGGGCGTGCAACTCCCAACGCCCAAGCCACGACCTTGATCCGTCTGGTGGAGCGCTTTCCGCAGACGATTGACTATCTCGCAGCCCTGACCTGAGCACGCACCATATTCTGCCTGACCCGCGACCACCGCCGCTGACACGGCTTCATTCAGCTGAAAACATGGGGTGTAAGGAATCGCAGAGTGAAGACAGTTGCTCCCACAATGATTCGGGTCGTACTCAGTTTCTGTGAATACCAATGAAACCTGTGGGAGCGAGCCTGCTCGCGATAGCGTCGGAACAGGCAAAAACAAAAACGGCACCTTTCGGTGCCGTTCGCCTTTCACAGTCCAGACATTTTATTTACGCGCATCCGCCCACGACTTGAGCAGCTCGTTATAGCTCACGGTCTCACCCTTCGGTTTCTCGTTCGCCAGTTTCGGCTTAGGTGCGCCCGGCTGATCGAACCAGTATTGCGCATCGCGCTCAGGGTTCATTTTCGGCGCGCAGGTGGCCTGGGCCTTGGAGCGTTCAAGACGGCTCATGATTGCGTCCTGATCCTTGGCCAGCCCATCCAGTGCCTCTTGCGGAGACTTGTCGCCACTGGCTGCTTCGGCGATATGACTCCACCACAGTTGCGCCAGACGTGGGTAGTCCGGCACGTTGGTCCCGGTCGGGGTCCATTGCACGCGGGCCGGGCTGCGGTAGAACTCCACCAGGCCACCGAGTTTCGGCGCCAGATCGGTCATGGCTTGCGAGTTGATATCCGACTCGCGAATTGGCGTCAGGCCGACGATGGTTTTCTTCAGCGAAACGGTTTTCGAGGTCACGAACTGCGCATAGAGCCAGGCCGCGAGTTTTTGCTTCTCGGGTGTCGACTTCATGAAGGTCCAGGAACCCACGTCCTGATACCCCAGCTTCATCCCCTCCTCCCAATAGGGTCCGCGCGGCGATGGCGCCATGCGCCATTTCGGCGTGCCATCGGCGTTCACCACCGGCAGGCCCGGCTTGGTCATGTCGGCGGTGAAGGCGGTGTACCAGAAGATCTGCTGGGCGATGTTGCCCTGGGAGGGTACGGGGCCTGATTCGGAGAACGTCATGCCCGCCGCTTCCGGTGGTGCATATTTTTTCAGCCAGTCAACGTATTTGGTCGTCGCGAACACCGCCGCCGGGCCATTGGTATCGCCACCACGGGTCACGCTGGAGCCGACCGGATGGCAATCCTCGACGCGAATGCCCCATTCGTCCACCGGCAAGCCATTGGGCAGGCCCTTGTCGCCACCACCGGCCATGGAGAACCAGGCATCGGTGAAACGCCAGCCCAGGGACGGGTCTTTCTTGCCGTAGTCCATGTGCCCGTAGACGCGCTTGCCGTCGATTTCCTTGACGTCTTCGCTGAAGAACTTGGCGATGTCTTCATAGGCGGACCAGTTCACCGGCACACCCAACTCGTAACCGTACTTTTCCTTGAACTTGGCCTTGAGGTCCGCCCGCTCGAACCAGTCGGCGCGGAACCAGTAGAGGTTGGCGAACTGCTGGTCGGGCAATTGATAGAGCTTGCCGTCGGGCGCCGTGGTGAACGAGGTGCCGATGAAATCCTTGATGTCCAGAGTCGGCGACGTGAAGTTCTTGCCTTCATTGGCCATCAGGTCGGAGAGCGCTTCGGTCTTGCCGTAGCGGAAGTGTGAACCGATCAGGTCCCAATCGTAGACCCAGCCGTCGTCGAAGCACATGTCC
>NZ_JBNNVQ010000197.1:0-4110 GCF_050280625.1 Pseudomonas sp. NPDC089569 | reverse complement strand
TCTCGACAGTCTTTCACTACACGACTCTCTTCCTATCTGCCAGCTCAGCATATTTACCAAACTTCAGCATTTCCATCGTGAAACTCCTAATGAACCCCAGTGTGTTAAATAAAACGTAAAGCGCCGCGTCAGTTCAGGTAAGGGGACCAGGAAGGTTCTCTGACTTCGCCTTGTGCGGTAGGAAGCGGGAGCCTTACGCGTCCATTGATGGACACGAGCATCAAGACTCCCCGGCCCTGCTGGCGGGTGGCGTAGATTACCATGGTGCCGTTGGGCGCAACAGTGGGCGACTCGTCCAGAGTGCTATCAGTGAGGATTTTTACACTACCGCGCTGCAAATCCTGAGCCGCCACTTTGAAGTTGGTGAAACCGTCCTGGCGGTGAATCATAACCAGGGTTTTTTCGTCCGCCGACAGTTTGGGGTTGGCGTTGTAGTTACCGACGAAAGTTACACGCTCTGCACCGCCACCACCGACGCTGGTTTTGTAGATCTGCGGTTTGCCGCCACGGTCGGAAGTGAAGTAGATGGTCGAGCCGTCTTTACCCCAGAACGGTTCGGTGTTGATGCCGGGACCATTGGTGACACGGGTGATCTGACGCGAACCCAGGTTCATCACATAGATATCCGGGTTACCGTCCTTGGACAATACGAACGCCAGGCGATTGCCATCCGGCGACCAGGCCGGCGCACCGTTCAGGCCTTCGAAGTTGGTGATCTGCTCACGGCGACCGGTGTCGATGTTCTGCATGAACACGCGAGGGCGCTTCTGCTCGAACGAGACGTAGGCGATGCGCTTGCCATCCGGTGCGAAACGCGGCGACAGAATCGGCTCACGCGATTGCAGCAGGGTCACAGCACGGGCACCGTCGTAGTCCGAACGCTGCAGCGTGTAACGAGTGTTGTTTTCGGAGAAGCGTTCGGCCGTCACGTACAACAGCCGAGTCGAGAACGCACCTTTGATGCCGGTGAGTTTTTCGAAGGACTGGTCGGAGATGTAGTGCGCCATGTCGCGCAGTTGATCTACACCACCGGATACGCTGCCGGTCAGCACCTGCTGCTCGGTTGCCACGTTGAACAGTGCGTATTGCACCTGCAGGCGACCGCCCGCGGGAACAATGCTACCGACCATGACGTACTGGGCACCCAGCGCCTTGAAGTCACGGAAGATGATTTCGCTGGCCTGGCTTGGCTGGCTGATCATGTTCTGCTTTGGAATCGGCGAGTAGTAACCCGAGTTTCGCAGGTCGTTACCGATGATTTCAGCCATGTCGTCCGGCAGAACGCTGCCGCCCTGGAAACCAAAAGGCACAACTGCAATCGGGGTCGCCCGATCACTGCCACTGGTGACCAGAATGTTTTTCTCATCTGCCATCGCGATCCCTGCCATGCAGCAGATAACGACCAGTATTCCTCGAAGAAGGTTTCTCACAAGGCTAGATCCTCAGGTGTAAATGTCATCTTGAATGAACGATACGGAGCGAAATCGCTCGGCTTCATTCCCTGCATTTCTGTCAAACGTCCAATATTTTTGACCGCCGCTACAGCCGACGCATCAAACGGACCGTCGCCACTGGATTTGGCCACGCTGACCGAGGTCACCGTACCGTCCGGCAACATGCCGATTTGCAACACGACCGTCATGCCTTTGCGGGCCGAAGGTGGACGAGCCCAGCCTTCCGCTGCACGCGCTCGAATCAGGTCATCGAAACTGCCGGCGACTTCGTCACCCCGCTCATCGGCCAAGGCCTGCTGACGCTCTGGCTTATCGGAAAGCAAATCTGCCAGGGCCTGAGCCTTTTTATCTTCGGCGGATTTACGTGCCGCATCCTGCGCTTTCTTCTTCGCAGCATCGGCAGCAGCTTTCTTCTTCGCTTCCTCGGCGACTTTCTTCTTCGCCTCTTCAGCTTCAGCTTTCTTCTTGGCGTCTTCCGCGGCTTTCTTCTTCGCGTCTTCGACGATCTTCTTCTTCGCTTCTTCAGCGGCCGCTTTCTTGGCCTCTTCTTCAGCAGCCTTCTTGGCTTCTTCTTCCGCTTTCTTCTTGGCTATATCAGCCAATTGTTTCTCTTCTGCCTTCTTGGCTTCAGCGGCTTTCTTCGCGTCGTCGGCTTTCTTGGCTTCATCAGCCTTTTTCGCCTCCTCCGCTTTTTTCGCCTCGTCGGCCTTCTTGGCTTCTTCGGCCTTTTGAGCCGCCTCTTCTTTCTTTTGTTCCGCAGCCTTCACCGCTTCCTGCTCGACCTTCTTCTGCTCCATCTGCTCTTCTTCGGTCTGGCGCGCCGCGGATTTCTTCGCTTCACCCGCAATCTTCTGATTGGTTTGGGTGGTTGCCTGACTTTTCGATTTCAGCTGGTACAGGGTAGCCTGGACAATAGGCTTGGCCGGCGGTAGCTCCGGTGTGAAGGCAAAACTGACGAACAGCATGCCGAACACCAGCACATGCAGGCCAATCGCCCAGACACTGGGCCAGAAGTAGCTTTCCGAGGCTGACGGCTCTCGCTGTTGCTGCATCAGGGCGCCTCGGTAATCAAGCCAACATTACCGACCCCGGCTTTCTGCAACCCGCCCATGGCACCCATGACGGCACCATAGTCGACGCTCTTGTCGCCGCGAATGAAGACCTGGGTGCGCTTGCCGTTTTCGTTACCGACGCGAATGATCTTGGTGACGGCGTCAGTCATTTGCGGCAGTGTCATTGCCCGGTCCTGTTGCTTGTCTGTGTCGACTTCGCTGCCAAGGTTCCAGTAATAGGTCTTGTCAGCCTTGATCGAAATGGTCAGGACCTGGGTATTGTTGTCCTGCGGCAGGGCTTCACTTGAAACCTTCGGCAGATCCACTTTCACACCCTGATTGAGCATCGGCGCGGTCACCATGAAGATGACCAGCAGCACCAGCATCACGTCGATGTAGGGCACCACGTTCATCTCGGCAACCGGCTTGCGCTTGTTTCGGGCTCGAGCGATTAAAGCCATTGGAAATTACCTGCTTATTCTTCGCTGGTGTGCACTTTGCGGTGCAGGATCGCCTGGAATTCGTCGGCGAAGGTGTAGTAACGGCCCAGCAGGGTTTCGCTGCGAGCAGAAAAGCGGTTGTAAGCGATAACGGCCGGAATCGCGGCAAACAGGCCGATCGCGGTGGCGATCAACGCTTCGGCGATACCCGGTGCCACAGTGGCCAGCGTCGCTTGCTGGGCAGTCGCCAGGCCGCGGAACGAGTTCATGATGCCCCACACGGTACCGAACAGACCGATATACGGGCTGACGGAGCCGACGGTCGCCAGGAAAGGCAGGCTCTGTTCGAGTTTCTCTTCCTCGCGGGAAATGGCTACGCGCATGGCTCGAGCCACACCTTCCATGACCGCTTCAGGCTCCACGCCCGGTTGCTGACGCAGACGGGAGAACTCCTTGAAGCCGGCGCGAAAGATTTGCTCGACACCCGAATCAGGGTCCGGATTGCTGCCTGCCTGACGGTAGAGCTTGGAAAGATCGATACCCGACCAGAAGCGCTCTTCGAAGCTCTCCAGGGCGCGTCGACCGGCACGCAGCAAGTTGCTGCGCTGAAAGATCATGATCCACGAGGTCACCGATGCGGCAACCAGGGTCAGCATCACCAGTTGCACCACGACACTGGCATTGCTGACCAGGCTCCACATGGAGGAATGGTCGACGACGTTAGCTTCCACGCTGTATCTCCTGCTTTGAGTGTGTACCCGCGCCGCTCACGTCGGCAAAGGCCGCTCGCAGAGCTTCGGGAATGGCCCGGGGTTTCAAACTGTTAGTGCGCACACAGGCCACCAGAAACTGCCCTTCACAGAGCAGCACATTATCCGTAGCCCGCCTGACTTGTTGCTTGAAGCGCAGGCTGGCACGGTTCAATTCGATTACTTCAGCGCTTACCAGCAGCTCGTCATCCAGTCGCGCCGGCGCGTGATAACGCGCTTCGCTGGAATGCACGACGAACAACAGGTCCTCCCCGGCAAGCTCAGATTGGGCGAAGCCCAGCTCTCGTAGCCGTTCGGTTCGAGCCCGTCTTTGTAGAAATCATTGAGTTTGCTGACCTGCAACTGACCGGCCGTTTTACGTCGACCTTTGCTGCGCAATGCCGCAAAACTGGCC
>NZ_JBNNVQ010000196.1:0-4125 GCF_050280625.1 Pseudomonas sp. NPDC089569 | reverse complement strand
CCATGTTCGAAGACGTTTACAAAGAGATGCCTGAGCACTTGAAGCGCCAGCGTCAGCAGTTGGGGGTGTGACATGAACGATCACAACAACAATATCGAGCTGGAAACCGCCATGACCACGACCACCATGACCATGATCCAGGCGCTGCGCTCGGCCATGGACGTGATGCTTGAGCGCGATGACAACGTCGTGGTGTTCGGCCAGGACGTCGGCTACTTCGGCGGCGTGTTCCGTTGCACCGAGGGCCTGCAGGCCAAGTACGGCACCTCGCGGGTGTTCGATGCACCGATCTCCGAGAGCGGCATCGTCGGCACCGCCGTGGGCATGGGTGCCTATGGCCTGCGCCCGGTGGTGGAGATCCAGTTCGCCGACTACGTGTACCCGGCGTACGACCAGATCATTTCCGAAGCCGCCCGCCTGCGTTACCGCTCGGCTGGCGAGTTCACCGCGCCGCTCACCCTGCGCATGCCTTGTGGCGGCGGCATCTACGGCGGCCAGACCCACAGCCAGAGTATCGAGGCCCTGTTCACCCAGGTGTGCGGCCTGCGCACCGTGATGCCGTCCAACCCTTATGACGCCAAGGGCCTGTTGATCGCTTCCATCGAAAACGATGACCCGGTGATCTTCCTCGAGCCGAAACGCCTGTACAACGGCCCGTTCGACGGCCACCACGACCGCCCCGTGACCCCATGGTCGAAACACCCCGCTGCGCAAGTGCCGGACGGCTACTACACCGTGCCGCTGGACGTCGCCGCGATCACCCGTCCAGGCAAAGACGTGACTGTCCTGACCTACGGCACCACCGTTTACGTCTCGCAAGTCGCCGCCGAAGAAACCGGTATCGATGCCGAAGTGATCGACCTGCGCAGCCTGTGGCCGCTGGACCTGGAAACCATTACCAAGTCGGTGAAGAAAACCGGACGTTGCGTGATCGTTCACGAAGCGACCCGCACTTGCGGCTTCGGCGCCGAACTGGCCGCCCTGGTGCAAGAGCACTGCTTCCACCACCTGGAAGCGCCGATCGAACGCGTCACCGGTTGGGACACCCCCTACCCGCACGCGCAAGAGTGGGCGTATTTCCCTGGTCCGTCCCGTGTGGGCGCGGCTTTGCATCGGGTTATGGAGGTCTGAATGGGCACGCACGTTATCAAGATGCCGGACATTGGCGAAGGCATTGCAGAAGTTGAGTTGTCACAGTGGCACGTTCAGGTCGGCGACATGGTCGTCGAAGACCAGGTGCTGGCCGATGTCATGACCGATAAAGCGATGGTCGATATTCCATCGCCGGTCCACGGCAAGGTCATCGCCCTGGGCGGACAGCCCGGCGAAGTCATGGCGGTCGGCAGCGTGCTGATCAGCATCGAAGTCGAAGGTGCGGGCAACGTCAAGGAATCGGCTGCACCGGCGGCCCCTGTAGCCGCTGTTAAGGAAGCGCCGGTTGCGACGCCAAAGGTCGAGCCTGTCGCACAGAGCAAACCGGTCGCCGCCCCGGCGCCGAAACCTGCCGTCTGCCAGGGACCGATGGTCGCCCGCCAGGCCGATGAGCGTCCGCTGGCGTCACCGGCGGTACGCAAGCATGCGCTGGACCTCGGCATTCAACTGCGCCTGGTGCGCGGCAGCGGTCCGGCCGGGCGCATTCTGCACGACGACCTCGAGGCCTACCTGGCCCAAGGCCAATCCAATGCGTCGAGCGCCGGCAGCGCTTATGCCCAGCGCACCGACGAGCAGCAGATCCCGGTCATCGGCATGCGTCGCAAGATTGCCCAGCGCATGCAGGAGGCGACACAACGCGCCGCCCACTTCAGTTATGTCGAGGAAATCGACGTCACCGCCGTGGAAGAGTTGCGCGCGCACCTCAACGAAAAACACGGTGCCACCCGCGGCAAGCTGACGCTGCTGCCGTTCCTGGTCCGCGCCATGGTCGTCGCCCTGCGCGACTTCCCGCAGATGAATGCCCGTTACGATGACGAAGCCCAGGTCATTACCCGCCTCGGCGCCGTGCATGTGGGTGTCGCCACCCAGAGCGATGTCGGCCTGATGGTCCCGGTGGTGCGTCACGCCGAGGCGCGCAGCCTGTGGGACAGCGCGGCGGAAATCGCCCGCCTGGCCAGCGCCGCGCGCAATGGCAAGGCCAGCCGCGATGAACTGTCCGGCTCCACCATCACCCTGACCAGCCTGGGTGCGCTGGGCGGCATCGTCAGCACCCCGGTATTGAACCTGCCGGAAGTGGCCATCGTCGGCGTAAACAAAATCGTCGAACGGCCAATGGTGGTCAAAGGCCAGGTGGTGATCCGCAAGATGATGAACCTCTCCAGCTCCTTCGATCACCGTGTGGTCGATGGCATGGACGCGGCACTCTTCATCCAGGCCATTCGCGGCCTGCTCGAACAACCCGCCACCTTGTTTGTGGACTGATTATCAGCGGAGCACGCATGCAGACTCTCAATACCACGCTGCTGATCATCGGCGGCGGCCCGGGCGGCTATGTCACGGCGATTCGCGCCGGCCAACTGGGCATCCCGACCATCCTGGTTGAAGGCCAATCGCTGGGCGGCACCTGCCTGAACATCGGCTGCATTCCATCCAAGGCGCTGATCCATGTGGCCGAGCAGTTCCACCAGACGCAGCAGCACAGCCAGCATTCGGCCTTGGGCATCCATGTCTCGGCACCGACCCTGGACATCGGTAAAAGCGTCGAGTGGAAGGACGGCATCGTCGATCGCCTGACCACAGGCGTGGCGGCGTTGCTGAAAAAGAACAAGGTCCAGGTCATCCAGGGCTGGGCCAAAGTGGTCGACGGTAAAACCGTCGACGTCGGCGACACGCGCATTCAGTGTGAGCACCTGGTGCTGGCCACCGGCTCGACCAGTGTGAACCTGCCGATGCTGCCGATTGGCGGGCCGATCATTTCCTCCACCGAGGCCCTGGCGCCCACTTCCTTGCCCGAAAAACTGATCGTGGTCGGTGGCGGCTACATCGGCCTGGAACTGGGGATTGCCTATCGCAAGCTCGGCGCCGATGTCAGCGTGGTCGAGGCACAGGATCGCATCCTGCCGGCCTACGACGCCGAACTGACCCAACCGGTGCAGGATGAGCTGAAAAGACTCGGCGTGAAGCTTTACTTGAAACATAGCGTGCAAGGCTTTGATTCAAAAGCAAATACCTTGCAAGTCAGCGATCCGAATGGCGACACCCTGAACCTGGAAACCGACCGGGTACTGGTGGCCGTGGGTCGCAGGCCCAACACCCAGGGCTGGAACCTCGAAGCGCTGAACCTGGACATGAACGGCTCGTCGATCAAGATCGACAAACGCTGCCAGACCAGCATGCGCAATGTGTATGCCATCGGTGACCTCAGTGGCGAACCGATGCTTGCCCACCGCGCCATGGCCCAGGGCGAAATGGTGGCCGAACTGATCAGCGGCAAAAACCGCGAATTCAACCCGGCCGCCATCCCTGCCGTGTGCTTTACCGACCCGGAACTGGTGGTGGTCGGCAAGACACCGGATGAAGCCAAGGCGGCTGGCCTGGACTGCATCGTTTCCAGCTTCCCGTTCGCCGCCAACGGCCGGGCGATGACCCTGGAATCGAAAAGCGGCTTCGTACGGGTGGTCGCCCGTCGCGACAATCATCTGATTGTCGGCTGGCAGGCGGTCGGTGTCGGCGTGTCGGAGCTGTCGACCGCGTTCGCCCAGAGCCTGGAAATGGGCGCACGCCTGGAAGACATCGGTGGGACCATCCATGCGCATCCGACCCTGGGCGAAGCCGTCCAGGAAGCGGCGCTGCGCGCGCTCGGCCACGCCCTGCACCTCTGATTCAGAACGACGGACGGGGTCATGGATGACCCCATCGCGAGCAGGCTCGCTCCCACATTTGAAATGCATGCCCCTGTGGGAGCGAGCCTGCTCGCGATTTCTAAAGGGCAACACGATTTATCTGTCTGTCATCCTATAGTTCAGGCTGCGAAATCGGCCCGGAATGAAGTATTGTTGTGCCCATCCGGAAAAACGTCAGAAGCCTTGAACCGTTTCGGCGGTTGTTAAGTGATAGAGGGTGTCATGGGTAACGAAAGCATCAATTGGGACAAGCTGGGTTTTGACTACATCAAGACCGACAAACGCTATC
>NZ_JBNNVQ010000195.1:0-4216 GCF_050280625.1 Pseudomonas sp. NPDC089569 | reverse complement strand
GCAGGCTGCCCAGCTTCGCGGCCTCCAGCAGCATGCGGCCCATGCGCGGGTCCACCGGCAACCGCGCCAATAGAAGGTCAGCAACAGGGTGCGGATGTGCGAACCGTCGACGTCAGCATCGGTCATGATGATGATGTTGTGATAGCGCAGCTTGTCGATGTTGTACTCTTCGCGACCGATACCGCAGCCCAGCGCGGTGATCAAGGTGCCCACTTCCTGGGACGAGATCATCTTGTCGAAGCGCGCCTTCTCCACGTTCAGGATCTTGCCCTTGAGCGGCAGGATGGCCTGGGTCTTGCGGTTGCGTCCCTGCTTGGCAGAGCCGCCCGCGGAGTCACCTTCCACGAGGTACAGTTCGGACAGCGCCGGGTCCTTCTCCTGGCAGTCAGCCAGTTTGCCCGGCAAGCCGGCGATGTCCAGCGCGCCCTTGCGGCGAGTCATCTCGCGGGCCTTGCGCGCCGCTTCACGGGCACGGGCGGCGTCGATCATCTTGCCGACGACCAGTTTGGCTTCGTTCGGGTTTTCCAGCAGGAAGTCGGAGAAGTACTTGCCCATTTCCTGTTCGACCGCGGTCTTTACTTCGGAAGACACCAGCTTGTCTTTGGTCTGGGAGCTGAACTTCGGATCCGGCACTTTTACCGAAATAATTGCTGTCAGACCTTCACGGGCATCGTCACCGGTGGTGGCGACTTTGTGCTTCTTCGCCAGGCCTTCCTGTTCGATGTAGTTGTTCAGGTTACGCGTCAGTGCGGAACGGAAACCCACCAAGTGAGTACCGCCGTCGCGCTGAGGAATGTTGTTGGTGAAGCACAACAGGTTCTCGTTGAAGCTGTCGTTCCACTGCAGGGCGATTTCTACGCCAATGCCGTCTTCACGCTGAATATTGAAGTGGAATACCTGGTTCACCGCAGTCTTGTTGGTGTTCAGGTATTCAACGAACGCACGCAGGCCGCCCTCGTACTTGAACAGCTCTTCCTTGCCGGTGCGCTCATCCTTGAGGACGATGCCAACCCCGGAGTTCAGGAAGGACAGTTCGCGAATCCGCTTGGCCAGGATGTCCCAACTGAAGTGGATATTCTTGAAGGTTTCCTTCGAAGCCTTGAAATGAATCTGGGTACCGGTGGTTTCACTTTCACCCACAATGGCCATCGGTGCCTGAGGCACGCCGTGGACGTAGGTTTGTTCCCAGATTTTGCCGCTGCGGCGAACGGTCAGTACCAGCTCTTCGGAAAGAGCGTTAACCACAGAAACACCTACGCCGTGCAGACCACCGGAAACCTTGTAGGAGTTGTCGTCGAACTTACCGCCGGCGTGGAGGACGGTCATGATGACCTCAGCGGCGGAAACACCTTCCTCTTTGTGCACGTCGACCGGGATGCCGCGACCATTGTCGCGAACAGTGATGGACTCATCCGGGTGGATGATGATGCTGATGTCGTCGCAGTAGCCAGCCAGCGCTTCGTCGATCGAGTTATCGACCACCTCGAACACCATGTGGTGCAGACCGCTGCCATCGTCGGTGTCACCAATGTACATACCGGGACGTTTGCGTACGGCATCCAGGCCTTTCAGCACTTTAATGCTCGTTGAGTCGTACGTATTTTCTTCGCTCAATGCCTTCACTCCCGATGGTCGTGGGTCTGGGTGATACGGCCCTGTTCCACGTGGAACAGAGCGACTGGCGTTTCCGTTTGCCAGCCTTCCCTCAGTAATTCGTGATCTACACAAGTGATGAACACCTGGCAGCGTAAGTCTTCCAGCAAGCGGCAAAGCGCGCGACGGTGGTGCTCGTCCAGTTCCGACGGCAAGTCATCCACCAGATAAATACACTGACCGCGTCGGGCCTGGCTGACCAGATGCCCTTGGGCAATCCGCAATGCACATACCACCAACTTTTGCTGTCCGCGGGACAAGATATCCGCAGCATTGTGTGCGCCCAGTCTGAGACGCAAATCAGCGCGTTGTGGTCCGGCCTGGGTATGCCCCATTTGCTGATCCCGCTGAAGGGAACCGGCGAGCACTGCGCTCAGCTCACGGTCTTTGTCCCATCCCCGGTAATAGCTGAGCGTTAAGCCCTCAAGCTCAACCAGTTCGCTCAAGGTCCGCTCAAAAACGGGTTTCAAGGCTTTGATATAAGCGCGGCGGTACTCATCGATTTCAGCGCTGGCCTGGCACAGTTCCCTGTCCCAAACCGCTTGCGAAACGGCGTCAAGTGTACCATGCCGCAGCCAAGAGTTTCTCTGACGCAGAGCCTTCTGCAAACGCTGCCAGGTCGACATGAACCGTGGTTCCACATGGAACACGCCCCAATCGAGAAACTGTCGGCGTATCTTCGGCGCACCTTCGAGCAGTCGAAAGCTGTCGGGGTTTATCAACTGCAATGGCAGGATTTCAGCCAGCTGCGCAGCGCTTCGGGCGTTCTGTCCGTCGATACGGATCTGAAACTCCCCTTGGCGGTCTCGAGAAATGCCGAGCGCGCTGTGCGCACCCTCAGCCAGTTCAACCTGACCAAACACCGTGCACGCCAATTGCTCGTATTGAATGACGGGTAACAAGCGGGTGCTGCGAAACGAACGGGCAAGCCCCAGCAGGTGGATGGCTTCCAGAACACTGGTTTTGCCGCTGCCGTTGGCGCCGTAAAGAATATTGATACGAGGAGAGGGGGAGAAGGTCACCGGGTGCAAATTGCGCACCGCGGTGACCGAGACGCGACTTAAGGACATCTAGCTTCTGCTGATTACAGACGCATCGGCATGACAACATAGGCCGAGTCGTCGTTGTCGGACTCTTGCACCAGAGCACTGCTGTTGGAGTCGGACAGGATCAGGCGAACCTGCTCGGTGGTCATCACACCCAATACGTCGAGCAGGTAGCTGACGTTAAAGCCGATTTCCAGGGAGCCGCCGTTGTATTCAACACCCACTTCCTCTTCCGCCTCTTCCTGCTCAGGGTTGTTCGCCTGGATTTTCAGCTGACCATTGGCCAGTTGCAGGCGGATGCCGCGGTACTTCTCGTTGGACAGAATGGCGGTACGGCTGAACGCCTCGCGCAGTGCCTGACGGTCACCCAGCACGAGCTTGTCGCCCCCCTTGGGCAGAACGCGCTCGTAATCCGGGAATTTACCGTCGACCAGTTTCGAGGTGAAGGTGAATTCACCAGTGGTCGCGCGAATGTGATGCTGACCCAGGACGATACTGACGATGCCGTCGGGCTCTGTCAGCAAGCGCGCCAATTCAAGAATGCCTTTGCGCGGCACGATCACCTGATGGCGGTCAGGCTGACCGATATCGGCCTGCATCGAGCACATTGCCAGACGGTGGCCGTCGGTGGCGACCGCACGAATGATACCGGCAGAAACCTCCAGCAGCATGCCATTGAGGTAGTAGCGCACGTCCTGCTGGGCCATTGCGAAGCTGGTGCGTTCGATCAGTCGACGCAGTTTGCTTTGCTCAAGGCTGCAAGTCAGCGAGCCCGGACCTTCTTCCACCGTCGGGAAATCATTGGCCGGCAGGGTGGACAGGGTAAAGCGGCTGCGGCCGGCCTTCACCACCAGCTTCTGCTCGTCGACCTTGATGTCGATCAGCGCATCGTTCGGCAGGCTCTTGCAGATGTCCATCAGCTTGCGCGCCGGCACGGTGATGGAACCTGGTTCTGCAGGCTCTTCGAGTTGAACACGACCGACCAGCTCGACTTCCAGGTCGGTACCGGTCAGCGACAGTTGCTGGCCATCGACAACCAGCAGCACGTTGGAGAGCACCGGCAAGGTCTGGCGGCGCTCGACGACGCCTGCGACCAGTTGCAGGGGTTTCAACAGGGCTTCGCGTTGAATGGTGAAATGCATGGTCTAGTCCCTTGCCTTAATTAGCTGCGCTGGTGTTCATCAAGTGGTCAGCGTACGCAGCAGGTTCTTGTAGTCCTCGCGGATGTCCGCGTCGGATTCCTTAAGTTCGTTGATCTTGCGACAGGCATGCAGAACAGTCGTGTGGTCACGCCCACCAAACACATCGCCGATTTCCGGCAAGCTGTGGTTGGTCAGTTCCTTTCTGCTCATCGGCCAGGCTGTAGGCATCGTGCCCTTCAAGCATCGACCGCGCGGCCACGGCCACGACCCGCAACCCTTCGATGCTCGCCAGGGGTGCTGAAGATGTGTTGCGCGTATTCCAGTGCGCCGTCGCCGTCGCGATCCTCGGAGGCGTAGTCCATTTGTGCATCGTGA
>NZ_JBNNVQ010000194.1:0-4288 GCF_050280625.1 Pseudomonas sp. NPDC089569 | reverse complement strand
TGGCTGAACAGATGACGACAGTGTCCGCCATTCAACTGACATTCATGTGCCACACGTAACAGGCTAATTCTCTTCCACAAAATGGCGACTGGACCGGTGGCCAGGCCGAATACGTGCTGGTGCCGTACGCCGACTTCAACCTGCTGAAACTGCCGGACCGCGACAAGGCCATGGAGAAAATCCGTGACCTGACCTGCCTCTCCGACATCCTGCCAACCGGTTACCACGGCGCCGTCACCGCCGGCGTCGGCCCGGGCAGCACCGTTTACATCGCGGGTGCCGGTCCAGTCGGCCTGGCGGCCGCTGCATCTGCGCGTCTGTTGGGCGCGGCCGTGGTCATCGTCGGCGACGTCAACACCATCCGCCTGGCCCACGCCAAGGCCCAGGGTTTTGAAATCGTCGACCTGTCCAAAGACGCGCCGCTGCACGAGCAGATCGCCGCGCTGCTGGGCGAACCGGAAGTGGATTGCGCAATCGACTGCGTCGGCTTCGAAGCCCGCGGTCATGGCCATGACGGCGTCAAACACGAAGCCCCGGCCACCGTCCTCAACTCGCTGATGGGCGTAGTGCGCGTAGCCGGCAAAATCGGCATCCCCGGCCTCTACGTCACCGAAGACCCGGGCGCCGTCGACGCCGCCGCGAAAATGGGCAGCCTGAGCATCCGCTTCGGCCTCGGCTGGGCCAAATCCCACAGCTTCCACACCGGCCAGACCCCGGTGATGAAGTACAACCGCGCACTGATGCAAGCGATCATGTGGGACCGCATCAACATCGCCGAAGTGGTGGGCGTGCAGGTGATCAGCCTGGATCAGGCGCCGGAAGGGTATGGCGAGTTTGATGCGGGCGTGCCGAAGAAGTTTGTGATTGATCCGCATAAGTTGTTTAGTGCGGCGTAAGCTTTCATGAAATTAAAAAGGGCGACTGAGTGTCGCCCTTTTTAATTGCCTTTTTTGAGCTATCCAGGCTATCGGTTCTGATAGTGTTTGCGGAATGGGCGGGGTTTAGGTTTGTAAGTGTGATTGTGTTTTTAGTGATTTTTCCGTTTATAGAGTTAAATGCTAGCTTTGTAAGTTCCGTTTCGCTTTGGTTTTTTGTGATTGCAAGCGAATTGATTAATCGGAGTGCTTGTTTGTTTTCACTATCTATTATGTTTTTTAGAACTGCTTCTTGGTGGTCGACTGTCAGAATTTGTTCAGGGGAAGATGTTTGTAATATGTTGGTGTTGTGATGCAGGGGAGAGGTGGTTGTCACAGGTTGGACGTTCTTGGTTTGTTCTGCTTTTTTGTATTTGCCCAAAAGAAAATCATTCGTTGCGAATTTTCTATTTGTACTGTGCGTTGAAGGAGGCTTCCAGAATTTCAACTTGTTCAGTATCAAGTGAATATATGAACGCCCGCTTGGGTCGCTGTTATTCCTGGGATCCCCCCCCACAATACGCATACCCATTCACCCCACCCTCCCCAAACGGACTCCAACTGTCCGGGCTGTTGAACCGCATCAACACCGGGTTAAACGCCCGATAACCATTACCCAGCAAATACCACCCCGTCACCGGATCCGGCCGTTCGCCGTTGAAGCCGAGCAGGCTGAGCAGGCCGTTTTCCGCCGGGCGGTGGCCGTAGGGACTGTAGGCGAGGGGATGTGGGCGGGTGGCGTCGAGTGCGTTCAGCACCGAGCGCTGTTGATCCGTGGCCAGCAAGCGGGTTTGCGTGGTGCCGCTCTGGTGTTGTTGCTGCGCCAGCAGTTGATCGTCGTGTTGCATGATCGAGCGTTGTACCGCGCCTTGAATCTCGGTGCTCAGGCGGTCTTTCAGGTAGAAGCGCTGGGCGCTGGTTTGTGCTGAAGGTGTGGTATCGACCAGCCGATCCAGCGGATCGTAGTGGTAGCGGCAAAGCAGCGTTTGGCGATTGGGCAACATGGCGGGCGTCCTGAATGAGGTATTCGATTCAGGGTTTTACTGTCGCGCAATCGGCCGAAACTGCCTACTAGCAGAACTGATAGGTCTGTAGGAGCGAGCACGCTCGCGATGGTCGTTAACGATAACGCGGGCTGTCCGGGAGCCCGTATTGTCTGGGCGTTTCTCGCGAGCTTGCTCGCTCCTACAGATGGATCGGGTTACAGCGCCGCTAATGCCCCTTGATACAGGACCGGCCCTGTTGGTTGTCCCGTTGGCGAGCCGCCCTTCGGTTCAAGGCTGACGGCCAGGGCAATCGGTTTGCCGATCAGTGCCTTCTGCGATTCATTCATTTCAACCTTGCCTTTGCCACCTGCCGGAATCACGCCGAGGGACACCGGTTTGCCGTCGGCCGGGATGGCCCACAGTTCGAGGCTTTGCTGCGGCCCGATGGCTGCCAGTGTCAGCGGTTCGACCTGCAGATAGTTTTCGTGGGCCTGAACGCTCAACGCAGGCTGTGCGTCGGCGTTGACCAGCGTGGCGCTGTAGCGGGCGTCGTCGCGGGTGTAAAGCATGCCTAACGTGACGGCGATGACCAGGGAGCAGACCGCCATGGTTATGCGCAGCCAGTTCCAGAACGGTCGTTTTTCAGGCACATGCAGTACTTGCGGTTCGATCCGTGCGGTGATGCCCTGCCACACGCGCTCCGGCACGGGATGTTCCGGGAGTGTTTCGGTAAGACTGGTCAGGCTCTGCTGCCATTGCGCGAGCTCGGCGCGCAAGGCCGCATCTTCGCGCAACATCTGTTCGAATCGCCGGCGTGCGGTCGGGGGCATCAGGCCGATGGCGTAGTCGGCGGCGAGGGCGCGGCGCAGGCTCGGGGTTCGATAGTTCATGATTCAAGGCACCTGCGCAGGCGCTCCATGCCTCGGCGGATCCACGACTTCACCGAGCCCAGCGGTGCGGCCAGATGATCGGCCAGTTCCGAACAGGAAAGGCCCTGAAAGTAGGCGACGGTAATGGACTGGCGCTGCATGCCTTCGAGGCTTTCCAGGCAGCGGTTCAGGGCGCTGGCCTCGCGGGCGCTGTTCAATTGTTCGTGAGCGGACGGACTTTCATCCTCCAGCGTCAGTGCTTCGGTGTCGCTCAGTGGCCGCTCGCGGTGTTTGCGCAACTGGTCGATGGCCTGGTGGCGGGTGATGTTGATCATCCAGGTCAACGGCGCCGACAGGTGTGCCTCGTAACGCGAGGCGTTGTTCCAGATGCGCACGAAGCTTTCCTGCAACACCTCTTCCGCCAGATCGGGACGGCCCATGAAGCGCAGGGCTACGCCATGCAAACGCGGGCCAACGCTGCGGTAGAGCGCTTCGAACGCGTGGCGGTCTCCCAGTGCACAGCGGGCCAGGAGTTGCCTGAGTTGATCGGCGTCGGTAATGGAAATGGCGGTTCTCCAGGCAATCGGAGTGCTGGCGGTGGGCTGCGTGCGGTGCCCAGAGGTTAGTTCACGGCACGCAGCGTTTCCATTCACGGGCGGATTCCCCCGAAAGCATCCGCCGACCCTGCACGGCAGGGTCGGCACTCATACTCAGCCTTTGGGCAGCAGGACTTTGTCGATGACCTGAATCACACCGTTGGACTGGTAAACGTCATAGGTAGTGATGTCGGCGACGTCACCCTTTTCATCCTTGATGGTGATGTTGTGCGGGCCGTTCATCATCGCCCACAGCTTGCCGCCGGCCACTGTGGTGAGTTCGGTCTTGCCGCCACCGGCCTTGATCTTCTCGGCCAGGGTCGACATGTCGAGTTTGCCGGCCACCACGTGGTAGGTGAGGATTTTGGTCAGGGTGGCTTTGTTTTCCGGTTTCAGCAGGTTGTCGACGGTGCCGGCGGGCAGGGCGGTGAACGCCGAGTTGACCGGGGCGAACACGGTGAACGGGCCTTTGCCCTTGAGGGTGTCGACCAGGCCTGCGGCTTTCACGGCGGCGACCAGCGTGGTGTGGTCGGCGGAGTTGACCGCGTTATCGACGATGTCCTTGCTCGGCAGCATGGTTTGGCCGCCGACCATGACACTGTCGTGGCCCATGGTTGCCGCTTGCACGGGGCTCAAGGCGAATCCGCCGCCAAGGGCCAGGGTCAGCAGGCTGGCCATCAACGGGGTTTTGATCGAAGTGCGTTTCATGGTGGTGATCCTCGTCGCAAGATTCGGCCAGGAAAGTCTGTCCGTGCTTGATATACGTGGCTCGGGCTCGACCGGATGCAGCGCCGCGAAATTTTTTCTGTACCCCTGTAGGAGCGAGGCTTGCCCGCGATGGTCGTCAACGATAACGCGGGAAACCTGATGCCCCGCGTTATCGTTGACGACCATCGCGAGCGTGCTCGCTCCGAAAGGGGAGG
>NZ_JBNNVQ010000193.1:0-4508 GCF_050280625.1 Pseudomonas sp. NPDC089569 | reverse complement strand
GTTCGATGCGAGTAATCCGGCCTTTATAGATGTTGGCCTTCTTCTGCTCGCGTGCACCGGATTCGATGTCCAGGTCGTAGAGGCGCTGGCCGTCTACCAGTCCAACACGCAACTCATCGGGTTGAGTTGCGTTAATCAGCAATCTTTTCATGAAGTACCGTCGGTTTCCGGGCTGCCGGAAACGGCGTTCGGCACACACGACTTCTCACGGTCGGTGTCAGGTGCGTCGGGAGTGGTTGGCCATTCCCGTGTCCAGCGAAGTCCGGCCAATGTGGGCCTTCATCGCGACGTACGCGTCCTGCTTGCTGTGGCTACTTAAGCACTCAGTCAGGAGGAGGAATCAACCGGCGGCTGTGGACGGGATGAAGCGTCTTGATAAAGCCTATTGCTACACAGTCCAGCGGTTGTGCATCTCCACCCTACACGTATCCCTGATAATTCGGGTGCTGCCGCGCGCAGAATCCGCAGCGGGTTGGCATTTACCGTGAGCTCCGAAAGGGGAGGTCACGCATCATGGCTAAATTAGGCGTAGTTTCCGAAACATTCGCTCGGGGTCATTCGCAGCTGACTGCACTTTGTGAACTGCCCGTGAATATTGGCTCGCAAGGCGAGTGAAAACTCTGCTTCGCGGCTTGATTCAGGCCTCATGTCACCTGCGCTCGTTGCACCTGCAAACTCCACCGTTACGTAGCGAAAGCCCCGTAGGACGGCCTCGCGTCCTGGTGAATTGCGTTGGTCAGGGTCGGTTTTTGACCGTTGGTCCGCTGTCCAGGCCGCTTTTGGCGGCGTTCGCGACTATAGCAGCAATGATTAAGTGCTTCAATTCCATAAAAAATTGTTATCATCCGCGGCATGACGACTACTGCCCCCCCGACTCCAGGCGTACAACTGCTTGAGGTCTCGCCGGAATATGCCGGCCAACGTATTGATAATTTCCTTCTCGCCCGGCTCAAAGGCGTGCCCAAGACTTTGATTTACCGCATTTTGCGCAAAGGCGAAGTGCGGGTGAACAAAGGACGGATCAAGCCCGAATACAAGCTGCAGGCGGGCGATATCGTGCGCGTGCCGCCGGTTCGCGTGCCTGAGCGTGACGAGCCGGTGCCCGTGGCCCAGGGGTTGCTGGAGCGACTCGAAGCCTCGATTGTCTACGAAGACAAGGCACTGATCGTGATCAACAAGCCGGCAGGCATCGCGGTCCACGGTGGCAGCGGTCTGAATTTCGGTGTGATCGAAGCCTTTCGTCAGTTGCGTCCCGAAGCCAAGGAGCTGGAGCTGGTCCATCGCCTTGATCGCGATACCTCCGGCCTGCTGATGATCGCCAAAAAGCGCAGCATGCTGCGCCATTTGCACGATGCGTTGCGTGGTGACGGTGTCGATAAGCGTTATATGGCGCTGGTTCGTGGCAATTGGGCGAGTTCGATCAAGCAGGTTCGCGCCCCGTTGCTCAAAAGTAACCTGCGTTCAGGTGAGCGCATGGTTGAGGTCAACGATGAGGGCAAGGACGCTCTGACCGTATTCAAGGTGCTGCGCCGCTTCGGTGACTTTGCGACCATGGTCGAGGCCAAGCCGGTCACTGGCCGGACCCATCAGATTCGTGTGCATACCTTGCATGCCGGGCACTGTATCGCCGGGGACAGCAAGTATGGCGATGACGATTTCACCAAGGAGATCCGCGACCTGGGTGGAAAGCGTCTGTTCCTACACGCGTACATGTTGACCGTGCCGCTGCCTGATGGTGGCGAGTTGAAGCTTCAGGCCCCCGTCGATGAGATGTGGGCAAAAACCGTGGAGCGTCTGAGTGCACCCATCTGATTACAAGCTGCTGATTTTCGATTGGGATGGCACCCTGGCCGATTCCATTGGTCGGATCGTTGAGGCGATGCATGTGGCCTCCGAGCGCTCGGGCTTTGAGTTGCGCGATGATTCTGCCGTCAAGGGCATTATCGGTCTCGGACTGCCCGAGGCGATTCGCACGCTGTATCCCGAGATCGATGATGCCGAATTGATCGCCTTTCGCGATCACTATGCCGAGCACTACATCGCTTCCGAGGCAGTGCCTTCGCCTTTGTTCGAAGGCGTTCTGGAGTCGATGGAGGCGTTTCGAGCCGAGGGTTATCGCCTGGCGGTCGCGACGGGCAAGGCTCGTCGCGGGCTGGATCGGGTGCTGAAGGCGCATGGTTGGGAGACCTACTTCGATATCACTCGTGCGGCCGACGAGACTGCCAGCAAGCCGCATCCATTGATGCTCGAACAGATCCTCGCCCATTGCGAGGTGCGGCCGGATCAGGCATTGATGGTGGGGGACTCATCCTTCGATTTGCAGATGGCACGCAATGCCGGCATGGATTCAGTGGCGGTCAGCTACGGTGCTCAGTCAATCGAGGCGCTGAAACGGTTCGAGCCGCGACTGGCCATTGATCGGTTTTGCGAATTGCACGCCTGGCTGAATCAGCAGGCCTAATACGTTTTTGCTGGGGTAGATGGCATGGCCGACGAATGGAAGGCGCCCGCCAGGGCGAGCGCCGAGAGCGGTGACGAAAAGAGCTGGAAGCTGCTGGAAAAGACATTGCTGGCCGGTGTGCAGGAGCAGCGTCGCTCCCGTCGCTGGGGGATATTCTTCAAGCTGCTGACCTTCGTTTACCTGTTCGTGGCGCTTGCCCTGTTCACGCCGCTGATGGACATGGAAAAGGCCGCCACTCGCAGTGCGAACTATACGGCGCTGATCGATGTGACCGGCATGATCGCGGACAAGGAGCCGGCCAGTGCCGACAATATCGTTGGCAGTTTGCGTGCGGCTTTCGAAGATGAAAAGGTCAAAGGGGTCATTCTGCGCATCAATAGTCCGGGCGGCAGCCCGGTGCAGTCTGGCTATGTCTATGACGAAATCCGCCGCCTGCGGGGGCTGCATCCGGATATCAAGCTCTATGCGGTCATTTCAGACCTGGGTGCCTCCGGTGCTTACTACATCGCCAGTGCGGCTGATCAGATCTATGCCGACAAGGCGAGCCTGGTGGGTTCCATCGGTGTTACCGCAGCCGGTTACGGTTTTGTGGGCACTATGGAAAAGCTGGGTGTCGAGCGTCGAGCCTACAGCTCTGGCGAGCACAAATCCTTTCTCGATCCGTTTCAGCCGCAGAAGCCTGAAGAAACGGCATTCTGGCAGGGTGTGCTGGATACGACTCACCAGCAATTCATCAACAGCGTCAAGCAGGGGCGTGGTGAGCGTCTGAAGGATAAGGAGCATCCGGAGCTGTTTTCCGGCCTGGTCTGGTCTGGCGAGCAGGCGCTGCCGTTGGGCTTGATCGACGGTCTGGGCAATGCCAGTTCGGTCGCCCGCGACGTGATTGGCGAGAAGGAAATCGTGGACTTCACCGTACAGGAGTCGCCGTTCGACCGCTTTTCGAAAAAGCTGGGTGCCAGCGTTGCGGAGCATCTGGCGATGTGGATGGGCTTTCAGGGGCCGTCCTTGCGATAGTTTCACTGTCAGTAATAACCAAAAAAACCGGCCAGTAAGGCCGGTTTTCGGTTTTTCAGGGGATTTGCACGCCTTCGGCGAGCAGCATGTCCACAAGGCGAATCAGGGGCAGGCCGACGAGGCTGGTGGCGTCGGGACCTTCCGTGCTTTGAAACAGGCTCACCCCCAGGCCTTCGGCCTTGAAGCTGCCTGCACAGTCGTAGGGTTGCTCGGCGCGCAGGTAGCGTTCGATGCGTGCGGTGTCGAGTGTGCGCATGTGTACGGTGAACGGGATGCAATCGACCTGGCAATGGTCGGTCTGGGTGTTGAGCAGGGCCAGGCCGGTCAGGAAGGTCACGCTGGCGCCACTGGCGGCCGCTAGTTGCTCACGGGCCTTTTCGAAGGTGTGAGGTTTGCCGATGATGCTGTCGCCAAGCACGGCGACCTGGTCGGAGCCGATGATCAGGTGGGCGTTGTGACTCTCTGCGAGTGCCCGGGCCTTTTCCTTGGCGAGGCGTTTGACCAGGTTGATGGCGGTCTCGCCCGGCCGATGGCTTTCGTCGATGTCCGGAGAGCTGCAGGTGAAAGGCAGTTGCAGGCGGGCCAGTAATTCCCGGCGATAGATCGAGCTGGAAGCGAGTAGTAAGGGCAGCATGCGTATCTCCAGTAGGCAGATGGGGATTCTAGCGAGGCCGCCAAGTGACGGACAGGGCCGAATTTCCTTTGACATGGGCGGGGGCATCCCTATAATGCTGCGCCTATGTTGAATGACCCGATTCCACCTCACGTTGACCCGCGCAAATTGGCTGACCGTGGCACCACCCTTCAAGGTGAAATGCTGCTGGCCGATTTGGAGAGACTCTGCGACCCGCTTTCCGACAATGTCGGTATGGTGCAGGCTAAATTCGTTTTTGAACGAGATGAACGTAAAGCCGTGGTGATCCACAGCTTTATCGACACTGAAGTCAAAATGGTTTGCCAGCGTTGTCTTGAGCTGGTCACCCTGCCGATCCATAGCGAATGCAGTTATGCTGTGGTGAAGGAGGGTGCGAAT
>NZ_JBNNVQ010000192.1:0-4576 GCF_050280625.1 Pseudomonas sp. NPDC089569 | reverse complement strand
TTGCAAGGAGTTTTCCGTTTCGACTGCGCCGGAAGTGGGGCGAATTATAGAGATCTGAAATCTGCCGTCAACACTTAATTTCAGTTTTCTTTCAAATCAGCCGAATGATGGAAAAGATGCGCTTTGCCGGCACCTATACAACCTATATAGAAGAAGCAAAAACTGAACGTGACTACACAGCCGCGACCACAAGAGCCGAAAGATCAGGAGAGAAAGAAGAAATATGGTGTCCCAGGGCAGGTTCGAACTGCCAACCTTCCCCTTAGGAGGGGGATGCTCTATCCAATTGAGCTACTGAGACACAGGCTGCTCGCGAGAACACGCGGAGCGATGGACGGCAAGCATGTTAACGGGCATGACCACCTTTGTCATGTCGTCCGTTGACTTTTTACGTGTAGGCAGCCGCCTCCACAAGACCACGCAGCCTGACAGGCCACCTGGAAACAGATTACGAAAAGCCTTCCTGAAGCACACAACCATCCGACAAACAGAATTCCCTCCACCACACCAGAACGCCCCCAACACAAAAGGCCGTCTGCCATCCATCCTAAAAAGCCTTCTCTTTATAGGCACCTCTAGCAAATCGGCCATTTGCCACTATCCTTTAAAAGCAAGGAACAGCGATCGAATTCGCATGATATGCCCCTTGGACATTTTGACATCGACTACCGGGCAGAGGACGCAGTCAGCAATACGGACCGGCTGGCTTTCCAAACCAGTCCGTATTTCTGATAATTGGTGCTGGCATAACGCCTTTATCCAGTTCAATATTTGTCACAGAATTGACGCCAATGATCTGGCAACTTTGAGGCATGATGCGGGCCTCTATCAATTCAGGTTGAACATTTGGCCACAACGCTTGTCCTACCAGACATCGTGCGGCTGATCCCGAGAACCGCTCCCCTGAACTAACCGGTTAAATATATGCGCCCATTGAAACAGGCAATTTATTCCAGCCGTACGGCTGACAAGTTCGTCGTACGTCTGCCAGACGGAATGCGTGAACGCATTGCCGAAGTGGCTCGCAACCATCATCGCAGCATGAACTCAGAAATCATCGCACGCCTTGAGCAGAGCCTTATTCAGGAAGGTGCGCTGGGTGAAGAGCTGAGCATGCGCCTGGACAGCCCCGAGCTGTCACTGCACGAGCGTGAATTGCTGCAACGCTTCCGGCAACTTTCCCATCGCCAGCAAAACGCCCTGGTTTCATTGATAGCCCATGATGCCGAAATGGCCGCTGACGCGTCCTGATTCACATCGAAAACCCAAGCCAGCCTGATCGCTGGCTTTTTTTTGCCCAAAATTCGAGCAAAAAAAACCCGCCGAAAGGCGGGTTTTAGAAAAGTCAGAGTAGAAAGACAGTAGCCAAACCGAGAAAGATGAAAAAACCTCCACTGTCAGTCATTGCAGTGATCATTACGCTCGACCCCATCGCCGGGTCACGCCCAAGCCGTGCGAGCGTCATCGGTATCAAGACGCCCATCAAGGCTGCGAGCAACAGATTCAACGTCATGGCAGCCGTCATCACAACCCCCAACGACCAACTGCCATAAAGCAGGTAGGCAACGATACCGATCACGCCACCCCAAATCAGGCCATTAATGAGCGCTACCGCCAATTCCTTACGCATGAGTCGCGACGTATTACCGGTACTCACCTGATCCAGTGCCATGGCCCGAACGATCATGGTAATCGTCTGATTGCCAGAGTTACCACCGATACCGGCTACGATCGGCATCAATGCTGCAAGCGCCACCAGCTTCTCGATGGAACCCTCAAACAGACCAATCACCCGGGACGCCACGAATGCGGTGATCAGGTTGACCGCCAACCATGCCCAACGGTTTCTCAATGATTTCCAAACCGATGCAAAGATATCCTCTTCTTCACGCAGACCCGCCATGTTGAGAACTTCACTTTCGCTCTCTTCGCGAATCAGGTCGACCATCTCATCGATAGTCAGTCGGCCGATCAACTTGCCATTCTTATCGACTACGGGCGCAGAAATCAGGTCGTAACGCTCAAACGCCTGGGCAGCATCGTATGCTTCTTCGTCGGGATGAAAGCTCACCGGATCACTGGCCATGACCTCGGAAACCTGCTTTTCCGGATCATTGACCAGCAACCGCTTGATCGGCAGCACGCCCTTGAGAACGCCGTCGTAGTCGACCACGAACAGCTTGTCCGTATGACCAGGCAACTCCTTGAGACGGCGCAGGTATCGCAATACCACTTCAAGACTGACATCCTCACGAATGGTCACCATCTCGAAGTCCATCAATGCACCGACCTGATCCTCGTCATAGGACAGGGCTGAACGCACGCGCTCCCTTTGCTGGGCATCGAGGGTTTCCATCAGCTCATGAACGACATCTCGCGGCAGCTCTGAGGCCAGGTCAGCGAGTTCGTCGGCGTCCATGTCCTTGGCTGCAGCCAGCAACTCGTGATCATCCATGTCGGCGATCAGCGATTCACGGACCGAATCGGAAACTTCGAGAAGAATGTCGCCGTCGCGATCTGCCTTGACCAGCTGCCAGAGCGTCAGACGATCATCCAGCGGCAACGCCTCGAGAATGTAGGCGACGTCGGCGGAGTGCAGATCATCGAGCTTGCGCTGCAACTCAACGAGATTCTGCCGATGGACCAGGTTCTCGACCCGATCATGATGCGGGCCTTCCTGGCGGTGAGTCAGATCTTCAACCACTCGCTGACGCTGCAACAGCTCAACAACTTGAGCGAGGCGGTCCTGCAAGCTTTCCTGCGTTTTCTTTACTTCAACTTCAGACATAGGCGAACTCCACTCCCAGCAGTGGAACACGCCGGAAGGATCAATCAGTCAATTCATGATTGGAAAATCGGTTTACTGAGTAACTACTGGGTAAGTCCATGGAGGTATTCCACAAGCCCCGGCGGGGCTGACGGGCGCAATGATACACCGCCTGAAGCTTTGAAATGTTAAAAAATCACGTCTGAAACAATCGCTTGCAAGACAAACTTGAGCGCCGCACTGATGCTTCTATCTGCGACGACTCATCCTGAAAAGAAAACACACCACAAAGGAGAAATGCGACAACTACGCTTGAACACAATCGTCATGGAGGACGCTCAATGCCATCAACAATGCGGTGTTTTCTATCTATTCTCCTGCTCTGCCCTTCCTGGACATTCGCCACAATCATTCATCGGTGCGAAGCAGCCAGCGGCCACGTCACCTTCACCACCATGAGCTGCGCAGCCGACGAAAGCCTTTCGCTTCAAGATGTACGAACGTTTACCCCGGGGAGCGCGACTAACGCGCTAATGCCTGAAGCCGAGCAACACAAACCTTCGGTTACGCCCGCCAGGCAAAGCGACCCAATCGCGGTCGGAAAATCTGAGGATAGATGTGGAAACATGATTACCGCCAGTGAGCGGCGCAAAGCAATCATCAATCAGCGGATCATCGCTGGCATGAGCCAACAAGATGTCGAAAGCGCTTTTGGAAAACCTGACAAGATCAGCATTCGGAACTCAAGCACAAAATACAGCTACGAGAGCAAGCGAGGTCGCACTGCACAAATTGAGTTCGACGAGAAAGGGTGCACGAAAGGAAAAGCCAAATCCAAGACGGCAAAAAGCCCGCATTAAATGCGGGCTTTTTGTTGTATGGTGCACTCGACAGGATTCGAACCTGTGACCGCTCGGTTCGTAGCCGAGTACTCTATCCAGCTGAGCTACGAGTGCATTTTGTGTTTTTAGACCAGACCACAACTGGTTGAAGCAAAGTTATCTACATCACTGCAAACAACTCGTAAATGGTGCACTCGACAGGATTCGAACCTGTGACCGCTCGGTTCGTAGCCGAGTACTCTATCCAGCTGAGCTACGAGTGCATTTGTTGCCGCGCATTATAGGCCGTCAAATCTTTTACAACGCTCTTTTTCCAGTATTTCAAACAACCTACAGAAAAAGCCAGATTACAACGTACTAAGCAAATAATGGCGGAGAACGGGGGATTCGAACCCCCGACACCCTTTTGAGGTGTACTCCCTTAGCAGGGGAGCGCCTTCGGCCACTCGGCCAGCTCTCCGCAACACGGGGCGTATATTAACCACCTTCTTCCCCGTTTGCAAACATAAAAATCGATAAAAATTAATGGCTTGGTTCTTCGTCCTTCTCTTTCTTGATACGCAGGTAGATTTCCTCACGATGGACAGCCACCTCTTTAGGGGCGTTCACACCGATGCGCACTTGATTTCCTTTGACGCCGAGCACGGTCACGGTGATTTCGCCATCACCGATAATCAGGCTTTCTGCGCACCGACGAGTCAGAATCAGCATACCTTTCTCCTCACGCATTACATTTCAGGGGTAACAGTCTGCAAAAAAAAGGCACTCGAGCCACAACCAGAACGGTCGCGGCCTACATGCCTGAGTATTGACTAGCGCGAGCAAAAGAACAGCTCGTGGGTCACGCCATTCAAAAAACAAAGGGCGCGGTCAGACTTGAACAACCACGTAACGGCTTCCGGGCGGGTCTTCCCTTCGGTCGATATCAGAATCGTCGACGATGAGGATGTGGAAGTCCCGATCGGCG
>NZ_JBNNVQ010000191.1:0-4644 GCF_050280625.1 Pseudomonas sp. NPDC089569 | reverse complement strand
TAGTGCAATTGATGGATGGTTCAGGTAGGCGACTGCCAGTGATACACCGCATGCTGGTTCTACCAATTGGCGCATGTCGTCAGCGTATCGAGCTATGCCCATCGCCGCATCATCATCGGACAGGACTACGCATTCATAAGAGAAGTTAGGAAGGTTCTCTACAGGCCATGTAGCGACTTGTGCCGCGCCTAGCGATGTCGCTATGGTTTTTATTTGCGGAAGTTTGACGGGGTGACCTACAGCCATGGCAGCGGTAAATGATGCTGCACCTTCTGTTTCGCAAGCGATTACTTTGCAATCGTAGCGAGAATATCTTTCTAGTCCTTTGAGAATTCCGGAAAGCAAACCACCGCCACCGACGGAGGTCACGATTGTGTCAAATTGCGGGCAGTCCTCAATAATCTCATCAATCATAGTGCTGTGACCTTCCCACAGTACTGGGTGGTCAAAAGCTGGAACATAGAGAGTGCTGGAGTCCTGTGCGAGCTGTAGCGCTAATTGATTTGATTCATCCCAGACCTCACCATGCACGACCAGTTCTGCCCCAGTTTTGATTATTCGAAGACGGGTAGCTTCAGGGGTGGTTACAGGGACAATAATCTTTGCTTTCAGGCCCAGACTTATCGCAGCGACTGCTGTCGCAAGTCCCGCGTTTCCTCCTGAGGGACATACAACAGATTTTTTTCCCTGCTCGAAAGCTTGAGTGCACAGCCTACCCATTCCCCTGAGCTTGAATGAGCCACTAGGCTGCAGATTTTCTAGCTTTAGCCATACCCTTCGGCTCGGGGTCGAAAGTCCTGGATGCAAGATCAATGGTGTTCGAATGTGTAGCATTAGTAACTCCTTTGAAGGGATCGGTATCAGGTTCGAGCTGCCGCAATTACGGTCAGCTCAACACGAGCGTCGATCATCAACTGAGCACAGACAGTGGTACGAGTTGGAAGAGGGCCTTTGAAATGTTTCGCATAAGCAGCGTTAAACTCTTGAAAATCTTTCGGGTCGGTGAGGTACACAGTGACTGACACGATGTCATCCAAGGTTAGGCCTTCGGTGCTTAGGGATTTCGCGATACGGGCGAATGTAAGATCCGTCTGTGCTTCCAAGCCGTAGGGGATGCTACCGTCCTCACCGAACGGTACTTCTCCAGAAACAAATACGAAACCATTGATGTTTCGAGTTTTCGCGAAAGGTAAATTTGCTGGAATCATCAGTTTCTCTCCGATTATGAACCTTCAAAATAGATTCTTTATCTGCTTGAAGCTTGTAAAAAATTGCATGGTTGAGGAATGGCTTGTCCCACTGACGTGTTCACATCTACTCCTCATCTCCCGTCAATGTTTTTATTCGGATAACATTCTTCAAACATCCTCTCTAGAAGGTAGTTCATGTTTTCTGCAAGGTGAAACTGAGTGTTTTAAAAATATTCAGAATAAATATCCAGCCCCTCGGACTGTTGCATCATGTAAATTGGAACTCAATCGGTTAATCGTTTTGTTGGTTAGGAGGGGCACTCAACAAAATTCGTGATTCAAAGCTTTTGTTGAGGTTTCTGTTCGCGAAGCGCATGTGTGGCCCTGCGCTTTGTTGTGATATTGCGATTCTATTAATAGGGCGGGATGCCTTGGCGTGGTGCGCATTTATGGTCGCATGGTGAAAATATGTTTGGCTTGTAAAAAATTGAAATTTAAGTTCGCATGGCTTTAGGGCGCTCCTCGCCACTGTATTCCTACAGGCAATCAAAATCCAAACGTTAGTCTTAATTATGCATAGATCCTGCGGTTTTTCGGCATTTGTGTGCAAAGCAGGTTGCGGTTCAATTTTTTACAATCGAAGTGGATGCAGCCGCTTTACCTTGCTCACCTCAGGCGCACCTCGTCAGACGTGTTCAGCGTTTTATGCTTTGAGTTTCGCATCCCGGGGCAGGGCGGAAATGAAGGCCGATTGATGCAGGATGGAAGGGCTTGATATTCCTCACCATGAGTGGAGCACTATGAATAAAACTAATAAAAAATACCCTAAATTGCTTATCGCCATGATGTTGTCAGGAGTTGCTGGTCATTCGATAGCTTCCGAGGTAATCAAAATCGGTATTGCAGGCCCTAAAACTGGCGCTGTTGCTCAATACGGCGACATGCAGTTCAGTGGCGCCAAAATGGCTATCGAGCAGATCAACGCCAAAGGTGGCGTAAGCGGTAAGATACTCGAAGCAGTTGAGTACGATGATGCCTGTGATCCAAAACAAGCTGTTGCGGTCGCGAACAAGGTCGTCAACGACGGCGTCAAGTTTGTGGTCGGCCACCTGTGCTCCAGCTCCGCTCAGCCGGCTTCAGACATCTATGAAGATGAAGGCGTGATCATGATCACCCCGTCTGCCACCAGCCCAGAAATTACCTCCCGTGGCTACAAAATGGTGTTCCGCACCATCGGTCTGGACAGCGCCCAGGGCCCTGCCGCCGGTAACTACATTGCTGATCATGTCAAACCGAAAGTTGTTGCTGTCCTGCACGACAAGCAGCAATACGGTGAAGGCATCGCCACCGCCGTCAAGAAAACCCTCGAAGGCAAAGGCGTGAAAGTTGCCGTGTTTGAAGGTATCAACGCTGGCGACAAAGACTTCTCCTCGATGATCGCCAAACTCAAGCAAGCCAACGTCGACTTTGTCTACTACGGTGGCTACTACCCTGAGTTGGGTCTGATACTGCGTCAATCCCAGGAAAAGGGCCTGAAAGCTCAATACATGGGGCCGGAAGGTGTGGGTAACGATTCGATCTCGCAAATCGCCAAGGACGCTTCCGAGGGCTTGCTGGTGACCCTTCCGAAGTCCTTCGATCAAGATCCAGCCAATATTGCTTTGGTTGAGACATTCAAGGCAAAGGGGCAGGATCCCAGTGGTGCCTTTGTATTCCCCTCTTACTCCGCAGTTGCGGTAATTGCCAACGGAATTGAGATCGCCAAGAGCGAAGATCCTGCATATGTTGCTGAAGCTATTCGCAGCTCAACTGTTAAGACGCCAACCGGCAACTTGAGTTTTGATGGGAAGGGCGACTTGAAAGACTTCAAGTTCGTTGTCTATCAGTGGCATTTTGGCAAGCCTAGGACTGAGGTCAACTAAACCCCTCGTTAAAGTTCGCAGCAAACTCATTTAGCTTCGTTTGATGCGTGAGTGTCTGGCTCTTAACTGAGTCAGGCCAGAGTAGATTTAGTGGAGCGTTGTAATGCCTGACTTCTATCACTTCTTCCAGCAGCTAGTTAACGGTTTGACCATTGGTAGCACGTATGCCCTAATCGCCATCGGCTATACGATGGTTTACGGCATCATTGGAATGATCAACTTCGCCCACGGCGAGGTGTACATGATCGGTTCGTATGTGGCCTTCATCGCCTTGGCTGGGCTGGCTGCATTTGGTTTACAAAGCCTTCCGTTGTTGATGATAGCCGCCTTTCTGGCAAGCATTGTCGTTTGCAGTGCCTACGGCTACAGCATCGAACGGATCGCCTACCGCCCCTTGCGCGGCAGCAACCGTCTGATCCCGCTGATCTCTGCCATCGGCATGTCGATCTTCCTGCAGAACACGGTTCTGCTGGCGCAAGACTCCAAGGACAAATCCATTCCCAACCTGATTCCGGGCAACTTTGCCTTCGGGCCAGGTGGTGCACATGAAGTGCTGATTTCCTACATGCAAATCGTGGTGTTCGTGGTGACCCTGGTCGCCATGCTCGGCCTCACGCTGTTCATCTCCCGCTCACGCCTGGGTCGTGCCTGCCGCGCCTGTGCTGAAGACATCAAGATGGCCAACCTGCTGGGTATCAACACCAACAACATCATCGCCCTGACCTTCGTCATCGGTGCGGCGCTGGCAGCCATTGCCGCCGTCCTGCTGAGCATGCAATACGGCGTGATCAACCCGAATGCCGGTTTCCTGGTTGGCCTGAAGGCCTTCACCGCAGCGGTATTGGGCGGAATCGGCAGCATTCCGGGCGCCATGCTCGGCGGGCTGGTATTGGGGGTGACGGAAGCCTTCGGCGCCGATGTCTTCGGCGACCAGTACAAAGACGTCGTGGCGTTTGGCTTGTTGGTATTGGTGTTGTTGTTCCGGCCTACTGGACTGTTGGGCCGTCCGGAGGTCGAAAAAGTATGACTGCGAATTTTAAATCGGCGTTCTTCAGTATCCTACTCGTATGGGCTGTAGCTTATTCGGTATTGGGCCTGAAACTGACCATCGTCGGCATCAATCTTGAGGTGCACAACACCAGCCCGGCCATTCTGGCAACCATCGCGGTGTGCTCGGTGCTGATGTTCCTGCGTGTGCTGTTTAACCAGCAGATCAGCAAGGCGTGGAATGCCTCGTCCGGCAAACCGCTGATCCCGGCCAAGGCCAGCCACTTCCTAACTCTGCCGACCACCCAGCGCTACCTGATCATCGCGTTGATTATCGGTGCCCTGGTCTGGCCGTTCTTCGGCTCACGTGGCGCGGTGGACATCGCGACGCTAGTACTGATCTACGTAATGCTCGGCCTGGGCCTGAACATCGTGGTCGGCCTGGCCGGCCTGCTCGACCTGGGTTATGTCGGCTTCTACGCCGTAGGCGCCTACAGCTATGCGCTGCTGTCGCACTACTACGGCCTGAGCTTCTGGATCTGCCT
>NZ_JBNNVQ010000190.1:0-4650 GCF_050280625.1 Pseudomonas sp. NPDC089569 | reverse complement strand
ATCTGCTCCATACCAACCGATAACACCCTGGAGCACACGATCATGAAACGCCAAACCCTCCTCAGCATCGCTTTCTCGGTCTTCGCAGTTAACGCCTTTGCCGCGACCTCTGCTCAACCCGTCGTCGCCGAAGGTGGCTCGGATCGTCTGATCGAAAGCCGTGTGGCTGAAGGGGGTTCGGATCGTTTGATCCAGAGTCGTGTCGCTGAGGGTGGCTCCGACCGCCTGATCGAAAACCGCGTCGCTGCCGATGGTTCGGATCGTCTGCAAGGCAACACCGTTGCCGCCGATGGCTCCGACCACCTGCAAGGCAACACCATTGCCGCTGATGGCTCGGACCGCCTGCAAGGCAACACTGTCGCTGCCGATGGCTCCGACCGCCTGCAAGGCAACACCGTAGCCGCCGATGGCTCGGATCGCCTGCAAGGCAACACTGTTGCCTGAATGCATCACTGAAACCGCAGTACCTGCAAAAAGCCCGGCCTGATCAGCCGGGCTTTTTCGTGCCCGGCATCAAGCTACGGGTTGGAACTTCTTGCGATAGGCCGCTGGCAGCAGCCCCACGCGCTGGCGGAAGAGTCGGCGGAAGGAGTTGCTGTCTTCGTAGCCGACGGCGTAGGTGACGCTGTCGAGGGTCATGCGAGTGGATTCGAGCAGCTGTTTGGCCTTTTCCAGGCGCAGGGTTTGCAGGTAGGCGATGGGCGTGTAGCCGGTGGCGTCCTTGAAGCGGCGTTTGAAGTTGCGCACCCCGAATCCGAATTGACGGGCGATGTCGTCGATCAGCAAGGGTTGTTCGAAGTGAGCTTCAAGCCAGTCCTGTGCTCGCAGGATATCGCCGTCGCCATGGTGCCTGGGCATCGACCACATGATGTACACCGACTGCTCGCTGCGTGCCGAGTCGACCAGCAGGTACTTGCTGCATTTTTGCGCCAGTTCCAGTGAAGCGAAACGGCGGACCAGGTGCAGCAGCAGGTCCATGGCGGCGGTCGCGCCACCGCTGGTCATCACACGGTTTTCTTCGCAGATCAGTTGTGTCTCTTCAAGGCAGGCCCCTGCATATCGACGCCGCAAAAGCTCGGCGAACGCCCAGTGCGTGGTGGCGCGAACACCGTCGAGCAGGCCCGCCTCGCCCAACATGAAGGCGGCCGTGCACATGGACGCCACCACCGCGCCCTGTTCGTGCTGTTGTCGCAACCATGGGCCATAGGCCGCGAAAGCCGGCATGGCGTCCTTCAGGGTGAAGAGAAAACCGGGGATCAGCACCAGGTCGGTTTGCGCAATCCGAGCGATGGCGTGGTCCGCGCGTAGCGTCTGTCCGCCCCAGGCGGCCACGGGTGTGCCATCCAGGGAGGCGGTGACGACGTTGAAGGGTGCCTCCGCGCTGTCGCTAAACAGGTTGGCGGCGCCAAGCACTTCCAGGGCCAGGGTGGCGCTGGCGGCGGAACACTGCTCGGCCAGCAGCAAGGTGACGTGCATAGGCAGCCTCATTGCATATTTCGCATGGAAAATGTCATTTGCGCATCTACCTTACCCGATTCCCGCCCCTTAAAGTGCAACCTTCTCTCATTCATCGGCGTACTTATGAATCTCTGGTTTCGGCTGCTGCTCATGCTGTTTCGTCGTCCGTGGCGCAAGCCCGTGGACGCGCTGGCCACCACCGTGGTGCGCATGCGCGTATGGCCCCTGGATCTGGACCTCAACCGGCATGTCACCAATGGCCGCTACTTCACCCTGGCCGACATCGGGCGCATGGATTATGTGCTGCGCAGCGGCGCCTTTCGCGTGGCGCTGCGCCACAGGTCGGTGCCCATCGTAGGGGACACCTGGGGCAAGTTTCGCCGTGAACTGAAGCTGTTCGAAGCGTTTGAAGTCCATACGCGGATGCTCGGCTGGGACCACAAGTGGAGCTTCATGGAGCATCGCTTCATCAGCAAAGGCCGGGTCGTTGGCGTGGTGGTGATGCGCGGTCTGTTCCGCACGGCGAAAGGCACGGTGCCGCCGGGTGAGTTCGCCCGTGAACTGGGCTTGCCGGAACAGTCGTTGCATATGCCTCAATGGCTGACAGACTGGTCGCAAAGCTGCGATGACATGAGCCTTCAGTTGCGCGAGCAAGAGACGCCCCGCACTCGCAGGCCAGAGGCAGTCGAGTAGAAACTGGCTGACAGTCTGGAGGGCAGTCTCTATCCTGACGCCCCCCTCTCAACGGAGTCTCCCGTGCCGCCCCTCACTGCCCGCGAGGTCTGCCAGACATTACGCGACGCCGCCCTGGGTGTTCGCCGGCTGCAACGACTCGGCGTGCAAACCGGGCCGGGCCCGGTGCACGTCGACATCGAAGGCTGGCAGCTGCACCTCGATGTCGACGAAGGTCACCTGCATCATTGCCTGTATGGCCGCAGCCCGGATAACCGGGTGTTCGACGGCGGTCAGCGCTTCGGTACCGATCCGGTGAGTTTGCTCAGCACCTGGGAATTGGCGCAGGTCGAGCGCTTGCTCGCCGGCGGCTGAATCGCAGGCTCAGGCAAAACGCTTCAACGAAAACGCCGACAAGTCCAGCTCGCTGCTGCCGCGCACGCACCACTGAGCCAGCGCCTCGCCCAATGCCGCCGAATGCTTGAAGCCATGCCCGGAGCAGGCAGACACCACCAGGGTGTTTTTCAAGGCCGGGTGTTCGTCGATGATGAAGTCGCTGTCGGGGGTGACGGTATAGGCACACACCGCTGACTTGACCACCCGCGAGCTGACTCCGGCAATCTTGCCGCGCACATGGGTATCGAACATGGCCTGGGCTTCGGCGTCGCTGATGGTTCTGTCCAACGACTCGGGCGCGGTTTCTTCGCTGTACTGCTCGGTCGCCACCTTCAGGCTGCCTTCGCCCGGCAAGGGCGGGAAGCCATAGTTCGAATCGTCGTCCCCGGCACCGTGGTAATAGATAAAGGTCGGCGACACCGGTGCGAACCGGGCATCGTCTTGCAGCTCGAACCAGAACAGTTTCTGCCGGCAGACCCTGAGCAAGCGGTCGAAAGGCTGGCCGAGCAAATCCCTGGACCACATGCCGGCACTGATCACCACTTTGTCGGCGCCTATCGTGCGTTGGTCCGTGGTGACCGTGACGCCCTGTTCGTCACTGGCAATGTGCGTAATGGTCTCGCCTTTATACAGTGTCGCCCCCAATTCCTCGGCGAGTTGCAGCTGTACCGCGATACAGCGCTCGGGCCGGACATAGCCACCGCTGGGCTCGAAGTAGCCGACGGCGTTGTCCAGCACCGGGGAAAACTGCGGGAAACGCCGGCGAATCTGCTCGGCCGAAAGGACTTCGTGCGCAATGCCATGGGTGCTGGCCAGGCGCAGGGTGCGTTGGGTGAAATCGGTTTGATCGTTCGGGTCGTAATCGGGACGGGACGTCATGACCAGCACGCCGCATTGCTCGAACAAGGATTCGCCGGACAAGGCTTCCAGCTCGCGCCAGATCCGGTGGGAGTTACGCACAATTGGCAGATAGGCGGCACCCTCGCCCACCGAGAGCCGGGTGATGCGCGTATCACCATGGCTCGAGCCCTGATCGTGGGGAGGATGGTGACGATCGATACCAACGGCGCGCACGCCCGCCTTGGCCAATTGATACAGGGTGGCGGCGCCCATCGCCCCCATGCCCAGAACCGCTACTTCATACCGGTCTTGCATAGATGCCTCCGTCGGCGAAATCGACAATGTTGCAGCGTGCACCAGAGCCGGGCCATTGCGAAAGAGGTTGTTGAACTATCGTTCATCTGATTCAGCTGTGATACATAAGAGCCCATGTGCATCGCGCGTCCAGGAGCTCTTCTGATGATTCATTGTCCACGCTTGCCGAAACGACTGTCCGGCCTGTTCGCAGCCGGTCTGTTCATCGGCATGGCCCACGCCGCCCCGCCCTCCCCGGCGCCCGATTCCTTGCAACCGTTGCTGGCGACCATCAACGAGCGCTTGAACATTGCCGATGAGGTGGCATTGACCAAGTGGGACAGCGGCAAGCCGATCCAGGATACCGCCAGGGAAACTCTGGTGATCGCCAATGCCCGCAAACAGGCCGGCGAGAACAAAGTGGACCCGGACGAAGCCGCCGATTTGATCGCTGCGCAGATCGAAGCCAACAAACTGGTGCAATACGGGCTGATCGCGCAATGGCAAGCGGCGCACAAGGCACCCGATCTGCCTCGGCCGGACCTGAATCAGCTGCGGCCGAAACTCGATGAACTGCAAGTGCGCCTGCTGCAGCAATATGCCGACTTCGTGCCTTATCGCGTCGACCCGGAATGCCCGACGTGGCTGGCCGAGCAACGCTCGGCCCTGATCAAGGACACCCTGCATGGCCAGGCCCTGATCCGCGCCACCGGGGAGCTGTGCATCACCGATCAGTGACAGCTCCTGCCGTACCGCCCCCCTCTGTAGGAGCGAGCAAGCTCGCGATGGTCGTCAACGATGACGCTGGCAACCTGATGCCCCGCGGTGTTCTGGCATGCATCGCGAGCATGCTCGCTCCTACAGGGGTTCGGCGACGCTGCGCGACCATTGACCACGTCGATAGTCACCATTGATTCAATGAAGTTCTCTTAAAAAATCCGCGGCGTAACATCTGCTCCATACCAACCGATAACACCCTGGAGCACACGA
>NZ_JBNNVQ010000189.1:0-4776 GCF_050280625.1 Pseudomonas sp. NPDC089569 | reverse complement strand
GCGGCTTTACCGGCGCCGATGACAATCACCCGACCGCTGCGGTCAGCAGGCAAATGGGCTTCGAGGACTTGTTGCGGATGGGCCGCGTCGATGGCAGTGCCGATGATCGATGAGCTGCACAAGCACATCGACGTCTCCCTGGCGTTGTCGCTGCATGCACCGAATGACGCATTGCGTAACCAATTGGTGCCGATCAACAAGAAGTATCCGCTTAAGATGCTGCTCGAGTCGTGCCAGCGCTACATGTCCAATCTCGGCGAAAAGCGCGTACTGACCATCGAGTACACCTTGCTCAAGGATGTTAACGACAAGGTTGAGCATGCGGTTGAAATGATCGAACTGCTCAAGAATGTCCCGTGCAAGATCAACCTGATCCCGTTCAACCCTTTCCCGCATTCCGGGTACGAGCGGCCGAGCAACAATGCCATTCGTCGGTTCCAGGATCAGCTGCATCACGCGGGTTTCAACGTCACTGTTCGCACCACCCGTGGTGAAGACATCGACGCAGCCTGTGGTCAACTGGTAGGGCAGGTGATGGATCGCACCCGTCGCAGCGAACGTTATATCGCCGTGCGTGAATTGAACGCCGACAACGATATGGCGCAGAACGCCGCGACCAAATAATCAAGAGAGGATCTCTATGTCCCTGCGCTTTGCGCTGCTTCTGCTTTTGGCCAGCCTGTGTGCTGGTTGTGTTCTTTCGGGCGATTACAGTCCGATGAAAACCAGCAAGGGCCGAGACGAAGCGCGTGAGGCGTATGTGCAACTGGGCATCGGTTATCTGCAACAGGGCATGACCGAGCGAGCAAAAATACCGTTGAAAAAAGCGCTCGAGCTGGATGACGCGGACGCGGATGCCAACGCGGCGCTGGGGCTGGTCTTCCAGGCGGAAATGGAGCCTGAACTGGCCGATCAGCACTTTCGCAAGGCGCTGTCCTCTCGTCCCGCCGATGCACGAATCCTCAATAATTACGGCAGCTTTCTTTTCGAGCAAAAACGATACATGGAGGCGTACGAGCGCTTCGAGCAGGCCGCCGCCGATACGCTGTATCCTGAGCGTTCGCGTGTGTTCGAGAACCTGGGCGTAACCGCTTCCATGCTCGGCAAGCGTGATCTGGCCCAGCATCAACTGGAAAAAGCCCTGCGTTTGAATCGCCAGCAACCGCGTGCATTGCTGGAAATGGCTGAGTTGTCTTACGAAGACAGGCATTATGTGCCCGCGCGTGATTATTACGATCGCTTCAGCCTGCTTACCGAGCAAAATGCACGTAGTCTATTGCTCGGCGTCAGGCTGGCAAAAGTGTTTGAAGATCGCGACAAGGCCGCAAGTGCAGGCCTGCAATTAAAACGACTCTATCCCGGTACACCGGAATATCAGCAATACCTGTCGGAGCAATGATGAAAGCGGCGCATCCCGAAGTTGTAGCAGCGAATCGCGTTAACCCCGGTGAGACTTTGCGCCAGGCCCGCGAGAGCAATGGCTGGTCGCTGGCCGAAGTGGCCCTCAAGCTCAACCTCACCGTAAATTCCCTGAGTAATCTGGAAGCCGGTGATTTCGATAAGCTGCCTGGGCATACCTTTGCTCGCGGCTACATCCGTGCCTACGCCAAATTGCTCGGCATGGATCAGGCCGTTCTGGTCCAGCAATTCGACCAGTCCACCGGCACCGATTCTCATGGCAGCAACGTCCATAGTCTGGGCCGTATCGAAGAGCCGGTCCGGGTTTCCCACACCATTTTGCGAATTGTCAGCCTGTTGCTGCTCGTAGCGGTCATCGGGGGCGGTTTCATCTGGTGGCAGGATCAAACCTCGCTACGCACCAAGGAACTGACCAGTCTGAGCCCCGAACACGTCGAAGTCGAAGGCGCCGACGGCACGACCCAGATTCATCCACTGGACGAGCCGGAAGACCAGGCCGTTGCCGAAGGGCAGGGTGAGGCTGCAACCACTCTGGCATTGCCGCAGTCCGAGGCCGCCGCTCAAGCGCCGGTTGAGGCTCAGGCGACTGCACCGGTCGCACCGGCTCCGGCAGCACCCGCTCCAGCAGCCCCTGCGCACAGTACGGCCCCGGTCGCCGTGACGCCGGCAACCCCGGCCCCGGCTGCGCCTGTCGTACCCGCGCCGACGGTAGCGGCTCCGGTTGCGCCAAGCGCTGCGGCGACAGTCGTGGCAACGCCGGCTCCGGCACCAGCCCCGGCTGTCGGCCAGGGTCAGGTTCAAGTGCAGTTCACTGCCGATTGCTGGACACAAGTGACCGATGGCGGCGGCAAGGTGCTGTTCAGCGGTCTCAAGCGCAAGGGCGACAGCCTTTCCGTCAATGGCAAGCCACCGTTTGCCGTTCGCCTGGGCTACGCCCGTGGCGCACAGGTCAGCTACAACGGTCAGGCGGTCGATGTTGCTCCGTTCACCAGTGGCGAGACTGCTCGCCTGAAGTTGGGTCAATAAGTCATGCACGGCGAATCTCCAATCAAACGTCGCGAATCGCGCAAGATCTGGGTCGGTAACGTGCCTGTTGGCGGCGATGCGCCTATCGCTGTACAGAGCATGACCAACAGCGATACCAATGATGTCGCCGCCACGGTGGCGCAGATCAATCGTCTCGAAGCGGCCGGTGTCGATATCGTGCGGGTTTCCGTACCGGACATGGACGCTGCCGAGGCCTTCGGCAAGATCAAGCAGCTGGTCAAGGTGCCCCTGGTTGCCGACATCCACTTCGACTACCGCATCGCTTTGCGCGTTGCCGAACTGGGTGTCGATTGCCTGCGAATCAACCCGGGCAACATCGGCCGCGAAGACCGCGTGCGCGCGGTGGTCGATGCGGCGCGGGATCGCGGGATTCCGATTCGCATCGGCGTCAATGCCGGCTCGCTGGAAAAAGACCTGCAGAAGAAATACGGCGAGCCGACTCCGGCGGCGCTGGTCGAATCTGCCCTGCGTCACGTCGAACATCTTGAGCGTTTGAATTTTCAGGACTTCAAAGTCAGCGTAAAGGCTTCCGACGTGTTCATGGCCGTCGAAGCCTATCGCCTGCTGGCCAAGGAAATCGTTCAGCCTCTGCACCTGGGCATCACCGAAGCCGGTGGTTTGCGTTCAGGCACGGTGAAATCCGCCGTGGGCCTCGGTATGCTGCTCGCCGAAGGGATTGGCGATACTATCCGCATTTCTCTTGCGGCCGATCCGGTCGAGGAAGTGAAGGTCGGCTACGACATTCTCAAATCCCTGCACCTGCGTTCCCGTGGCATCAACTTCATCGCCTGCCCGAGCTGCTCGCGGCAGAACTTCGACGTGGTCAAGACCATGAACGAGCTCGAAGGGCGCCTGGAAGATTTGCTGGTGCCGCTGGATGTTGCGGTCATCGGTTGCGTGGTCAACGGCCCGGGTGAAGCCAAGGAAGCCCATATCGGCTTGACCGGCGGTACGCCTAACCTGATTTACATCGATGGCAAGCCATCGCAGAAATTGACGAATGACAATCTTGTGGATGAGCTTGAGCGCTTGATCCGCGAGAAAGCGGCCGAGAAGGTCGAAGCTGATGCAGCGGTTATCGTGCGCGGCTGATGTCACGCCCTGAATTTAAGGATTTACTGTGAGCAAGTCTCTGCAAGCCATTCGTGGCATGAACGACATCCTGCCCGAACAAACCCCGCTGTGGCGTCACTTCGAGGGCACCGTATCGCGCCTGCTGGATAACTACGGTTACAAGCAGATTCGCATGCCGATCGTTGAATTCACCGAGTTGTTCAAGCGCTCCATCGGTGAAGTGACCGACATCGTTGAAAAAGAGATGTACACCTTCGACGACCGCAACGGCGACTCCCTGACCTTGCGCCCCGAGGGGACCGCTGCCTGCGTGCGCGCAGTGCTCGAACATGGCATCACCGGTGGTGGCCAGGTACAGAAACTGTGGTACATCGGCCCGATGTTCCGCCACGAGCGTCCGCAGAAAGGTCGTTATCGCCAGTTCCACCAGATCGGTGTCGAAGTGTTCAACCTCGACGGTCCGGACATCGATGCCGAACTGATCGTGCTGACCTGGCGCCTGTGGGGCCAGCTGGGCATTCGCGATGCGGTCAAGCTCGAGCTGAACAGCCTGGGCACCAGCGAATCCCGTGGTCGTTATCGCGATGCGCTGGTCGAGTTCCTGTCCGCGCACATGGACAAACTGGACGAAGACAGCCAGCGTCGCCTGAAGACCAACCCGCTGCGGGTGCTGGACACCAAGAATGCCGATACGCAGGCGATTCTGGTCGATGCGCCGAAAATGGCCGACTACCTCGACGAAGAGTCCCGCGCACACTTCGAGGGCCTCAAGGCTCGTCTGGATGCCGCCGGCATTCCTTACGTCATCAACCCGAAACTGGTTCGCGGGCTGGATTACTACAGCAAGACCGTTTTCGAATGGGTCACCGACAAGTTGGGCGCCCAGGGCACTGTCTGTGCCGGCGGCCGTTATGACGGCCTGGTCGAGCAGATGGGTGGCAAGCCGACAGCGGGCGTAGGCTTTGCCATGGGCATCGAGCGCCTGGTTCTGCTGCTGGAAACCCTGGAGCAGATCCCGGAAGAAATTTCCCGTCAGGTCGACGTCTACCTCTGCGCGTTCGGTGAAGAAGCCGAACTGGCGGGGTTGGCCCTGGCCGAGCGTGTGCGTGACCAACTGCCCAACCTGCGCCTGCAAGTGAACGCAGGGGCCGGCAGCTTCAAGAGCCAGTTCAAGAAAGCCGACAAGAGCGGTGCGCTGTACGCATTGATCCTCGGTGACGACGAGATGGCCCAGCA
>NZ_JBNNVQ010000188.1:0-4818 GCF_050280625.1 Pseudomonas sp. NPDC089569 | reverse complement strand
CTGATACCCATCTCAATGCCACGTCAGGTTTTCGCCTGGTGCAATTACAAGAACAAGGAACGGCAGCGCCCGCAAGCGACGTTGAATGGCACGGAGACCAGGTCGCCGATTTTCAGGTTTTCGACGTCGCTGCCCTTCTCGATCACTTCACCGGTGATCTCGTGGCCCAGCACCAGGCCGACCTGGGCGGTGGTACGACCGCGCACCATGTGCTGGTCGGAACCACAGATGTTGGTGGACACCACGCGCAGGATGACGCCGTGCTCGATCTTGCGACCGCGCGGGTCCTGCATTTTCGGATAGTCGATTTTCTGTACTTCGACCTTGCCAGCGCCGAGATACACCACACCACGATTGCCAGACATGCTTTCACCTCGCTGTTGTTTTTATGGAACCGCGTTGCCCAGGCAGGCAGCGCGTAGAGTGCTCGGGTACAGATGCTGTTTCTTGTGTTGCCTGTCAGGGCCCTATCGCGAGCAGGCTCGCACCCACAGTGGATTGGGGTTGAACACAGATTTTGTGACCGACACAAAACCCTGTGGGAGCGAGCCTGCTCGCGATGGCAATCTAGAGAACGACCGTGCGATTGGCGTTCAAAAACACCCTTCTTTCAATGTGATAACCAACGGCCCGCGCCAGGGTCAGCCCTTCGATGTCGCGCCCCTTGGCGATCAGGTCTTCGGGGTAGTGACTGTGGTCCACCGCCTCGACGCCCTGGGCGATGATCGGCCCTTCGTCGAGGTCGTTGTTGATGTAGTGCGCCGTGGCGCCGACCAGTTTCACGCCCTTGTTGTAGGCCTGGTGGTACGGCTTGGCACCCTTGAAGCCCGGCAGCAGGGAGTGGTGAATGTTGATCGCCTTGCCGTCGAGTTTGCGGCACAGCTCCGGCGACAAAACCTGCATGTAGCGGGCAAGGATCACCAGTTCGGCGCCGGACTCCTCGATCACCCGCCACACCTGACGCTCCTGGGACGGCTTGTCGTTGGGGTCCAGCGGGAAGTGGTAGTACGGAATCTGGTGCCAATCGGCCAGCGGCTTGAGGTCCGGATGGTTGGACACCACGGCGGCCACGTCCATCGACAATTGGCCGATGCGCTGGCGGTAAAGCAAATCGTTGAGGCAGTGATCGGCCTTGGACACCATGATCACCACTTTCGGCCGGTAATGCGGCGCGGTCAGTTCGAAGACCATGCCGAAGGCTTCTCCACGCTCGGCCAGGCCCGCGCGGAAGGACTGCTCGTCGAAACCGTCGGGCTGACGGAACTCCACACGAATGAAGAACCGGCCAGAGAGCCGGTCATCGAAGGAGTGGTGTTCAGTGACGTAGCAACCCTGCTCGAACAGAAAGCGAGTCACCGCGTCCACGGTGCCGAGCAAGCTGGGGCAGTCGGCGGTCAGGATCCATGTGTCTGGGGCGCGGCTCATATTGTTTCCTCCGATCGTTCCCACGCTCTGCGTGGGAATGCCGCCATGGACGCTCGGCGTCCGCTCTTGGGACGCGGAGCGTCCCGGGATGCGTTCCCACGCGGAGCGTGGGAACGATCATCAACCTTCCTGTAGGAGCGAGCATGCTCGCGATGGGGGTAAACGATAACGCTGGCTGTCTGAATGCCCACGTTGTCCGGGCCTCCATCGCGAGCGTGCTCGCTCCTACAGGGATTGTGTTGATCAGGCCTGCACGGCCAGGCCGTATTCGGCCGCTGCATCCTGCAGCCACAACCACCAGTAATCGGAGAAGCTGCGGCGGATCAGCAGTTCCCAGGTGTCTTCGGCGGTGTGGCGGATCATCAGCTGCGACTTGGCGAACACCGTGCCCACGGCCTTGCCCACCGGGAAGTTGTTGGGGTGTACGTCGTAGCTGGTGGATTTCATCAGCACCTGGCGCACGTTCGGGCCGCTCAGTTCGAGGATCTGCTGGCCGCCACTGACGTTGACGATCTGGATGTGCAGGTCGCCCAGCGCTTCGCGCAGTTTCTTCTCGGCAGCGAACTCTTCGCCGCTCGGGACGATCAGCAGCCACTCATCCGGGCCCATCCATTGCAGGCTGGTTTCACCCTTGACGATGACGGTCAGCGCACCCGGCAGTTCGATGCCGAGGGCCTTGTGCACGCCGGCGGCGAACGCCGCATCGTGGCCATCGCCGCGAATGGTCAGGTGACCGAGGAGTTTTTTCTCGCGCACGGTCACACCGGCGTTCTTGCGGCCCTTGCCCACCAGGCTGGCGAGGTCGGCATGATGCAGCGACGACTCGGCCTTGGCGCCGTTGGTCGGGCGTTGTTGGTAAACATTGGCTGCGGTCATAAAGCACCTTTCCTGAATTCTTTTGGTTCCGGCCCTTGTGGTGGCAGCCCCGCCGCCATCGCGAGCAGGCTCGCTCCCACAAGGGTTACGCGATCTCCTGTGGGAGCGAGCCTGCTCGCGATGAAGTCAACGCGGTTCAGCCGACACCCCACAGGACCCGAGGTCACTAAACGTTCTGGCGATCACCTTTCGGGTCGAAGAACACCGAAGAAACGATTTCCGCCTCGATCACGCTGCCATCCGCCAGCGGCGCAAACACACGCTCGCCCATGCGGTTCAGGCCGCCCTTGACCACGCCCATGGCAAACGAATAGCCGAGGGAGTTGTGGGCGTAGCTGGAGGTCACGTGACCGACCATGGTCATCGGGATCGCCTGCTTGGTGTTGAACACCAGTTGCGCACCTTCCGGCAGCCACTTGGTCGGGTCGATCGGTTTCAGGCCCACCAGCTGCTTGCGTTGATCGCGCACGCAGTCTTCACGGTTCATGCCACGCTGGCCGATCCACGAGAACGGTTTAGTGCGACCCACGCACCAGCCCATGTTCAGGTCGTCCGGGGTCATCGAAGCGTCAGTGTCCTGGCCTACGATGATGAAGCCCTTCTCGGCCCGCAGCACGTGCATGGTTTCGGTGCCATATGGCGTCAGGTTGTACTTCTTGCCGGCGTCGACGATTTTTTCCAGTACGCCCATGGCGTAGTCGGCCTGCACGTTGACTTCGTACGACAGCTCACCGGTAAACGAAATCCGGAATACCCGCGCCGGTACGCCGCCGACCAGACCTTCTTTCCAGGTCATGAACGGGAAGCCGTCCTTGTCCAGATCGATGTCGGTGACTTCGCTGAGCAGCTTGCGGCTGTTCGGCCCGGACAGGGTCATGGTGGCCCAGTGGTCGGTCACGGAGGTGAAGTACACCTTCAGGTCCGGCCATTCGGTCTGGTGGTACAGCTCCAGCCATTCCAGCACGCGGGCCGCGCCGCCGGTGGTGGTGGTCATGACGAAATGGATGTCGGCCAGGCACGCCGTCACACCGTCGTCGAAGACCATGCCGTCTTCCTTGCACATCAGGCCGTAGCGGGCCTTGCCCACATCGAGCTTGGTCCAGGCGTTGGTGTATACCCGGTTGAGGAACTCACGGGCGTCCGGGCCCTGGATGTCGATCTTGCCCAGGGTCGAGGCGTCGAGCAGGCCGACGCTGTCGCGCACTGCCTTGCACTCACGCTTGACCGCTGCGTGCATGTCTTCACCACCTTTAGGGAAGTACCACGGACGCTTCCACTGGCCGACATCTTCGAACTCGGCGCCGTTTTTCAGGTGCCAGGCGTGCAGTGCGGTGAAGCGCACTGGCTCGAAGAGGTGGCCGCAGTGACGACCGGCTACCGCGCCGAATGTGATCGGCGTGTAGTTCGGGCGGAACATGGTGGTGCCCATCTGCGGGATGGTGATGTTCATCGAACGGGCGGCGATGGCCAGGCCGTTGATGTTACCCAGCTTGCCCTGATCGGTACCGAAGCCCAGTGCGGTGTAGCGCTTGACGTGCTCGACCGACTCGAAGCCCTCGCGGGTGGCCAGTTCGATGGCGGCAGCGGTGACGTCGTTCTGCAGGTCGACGAATTGCTTCGGCGCACGGGCAGTGCCTTTTTCGTGAGGCACCTGGAACAGCGCCAGGGTCGGTTCTTCCAGGCGAGCCAGCGCTTTTGGCAAGGTGGCCTGGACCGCCGCGAAACCGGCTTCGCTGGCTGCGCGCACGCCGCCTTCAAAACCGTCGGCCAGCGAATCGCCCAAGCCGTAAACGCCATTGATGCCACCGACGCACACACGCTTCTGCGGTGCTTCGCCCGGTACGAAACCGAGGATGTCGTCACGCCAGATCGGCTTGCCGCCCAGGTGCGATGCCAGGTGAACCACCGGGCTGTAGCCGCCGGAGCTGGCGATCACGTCGCATTCGAGCCATTCGCCGGGGCTGGTGACTTTGTGCCCTTTCACGTCAATTGCAGCAACACGAGCGGCAGTGACGTGCTTGGCGCCACGGGCCTCGATCACGGCGCTGCCGGTGAGGATGCGGATGCCCTTGGCGCGCGCTTCTTCCACCAGCGCACCGCGCGGGTTGCTGCGGGCGTCGGCGATGGCCACCACTTGCAGGCTGGCATCGAGCCAGTCCAGTGCCACGCGGTAGGCATGATCGTTGTTGGTGCTCAGCACCAGTTTCTTGCCCGGTGCCACGCCGTAACGGCGCACGTAAGTCGAGACAGCGCCGGCCAGCATGTTGCCCGGCACGTCGTTGTTGCCGTAGACCAATGGACGCTCGTGAGCGCCGGTGGCCAGCACCACACGCTTGGCGCGCACGCGGTGGATGCGCTGACGTACCTGGCCAATTGGTGCGCGGTCGCCGAGGTGATCGGTGAGGCGTTCGTGAATGGTCAGGAAGTTGTGGTCGTGGTAGTGCTGACCCAGGCCTGGCATCCCCGATTCGACAATGATCCGGCGCACCGCTGGCTGCGCGAGACACTGAAAAGCTG
>NZ_JBNNVQ010000187.1:0-4819 GCF_050280625.1 Pseudomonas sp. NPDC089569 | reverse complement strand
CCTGGAACACGCCGTTGTTCTGGATCCGGTTCGCCAGGAAGAATTCACCGCCAGCCGTGGTCGCGGCGCCCAACTGAACGGCCGTCGCCTGCGCGTCAGCGGTCGCACCAGCCTGGACGGCGCCCTGCTGGGTACCGGTTTCCCGTTCCGTGACGACCAGATGGACAACCTGGACAACTACCTGGGCATGTTCCGCGCCCTGGTCGGCCAGACCGCCGGCATCCGCCGCGCCGGCTCGGCGAGCCTGGACCTGGCCTACGTGGCCGCTGGCCGTTTCGACGCCTTCTGGGAGTCGGGCCTGTCCGAGTGGGACATGGCGGCAGGCGCCCTGCTGATTCAGGAAGCCGGCGGCCTGGTGAGCGACTTCACCGGCGGTCACGACTTCCTCGAAAAAGGCCACGTCGTTGCCGGCAACACCAAATGCTTCAAGGCAGTCCTGACGGCCATCCAGCCGCACCTGCCGGCCTCGCTGAAGCGCTAAGCGCCCAGCGACAAAAAGCACCCTTCGGGGTGCTTTTTTTATGCCTGGAATTTGCCCTTTCAAAACACCCTAGATCCCTGTGAGAGCGGGCTTGCCCGCGATGACAGCCTCACACGCACCATCAATGGCGACTGACACACCGATATCGCGGGCAAGCCCGCTCCCACAGGTTTTTCGGTGATTTCACATCAGCATTTCAGGCACAAAAAAAGCACCCCGCAGGGTGCTTTTTTTTACATCCGATTCCAGGCAATCACTGACCAGGCTGGCTCTGGTTCTGCGTCAGGATCAGCTTGCCTTCTTTATCCACCGGAATCTGGTTACCCGGGTCGCGATCCATTCGCACTTTCCCCTCTTTACCACCCAGCGAGTACCGCACGTCGTAACCTACGACCTTGTCACTGATGTCATTGACCGTATTACAGCGGGTCTGGGTCGTGGTGTAGGTGTCACGCTCCTGCATACCCTCCTGAACCTTGTTGCCGGCGTAACCGCCACCGACAGCACCGGCCACGGTAGCCAGCTTCCTGCCATTACCCGCCCCGACCATATTGCCCAGCAAACCACCGGCCACGGCACCGACCACGGTACCGGCAATCTGATGTTGATCTTTCACCGGCGCCTGCCGGGTGACTGCAACGTCCTTGCATACTTCACGTGGAGTCTTGATCTGCGTCTTGACCGGCTCGACGGCCAATACTTGCGCATACTCAGGGCCGTTATCTTTTACCAGGCTGTAAGTGGCAACAGCACCCCCGGCAGTGACACCGACAGCACCCAACACCGTACCAACCAGCAACGACTTGTTCACATGAACCTCCTGACCATCATTGGCGGGATAAACCCGCGCTTCTCCCAGCCTTGGAGCACAAAAAAAGGCGCGAGTTCAACTCGCGCCTTTTTTGGACTACATCACCGAAGGCTGTTTTGGAAAAGCAGGCCCTCAAGGACGGTCGTCGATTTCCTTCTCGGTATTCACCGGGGCAATCAGGTCTTCGGAGCTCAGGTTCAGCCAGATCAGCACCACGTTGGCGATGTAGATCGACGAGTAAGTACCCGCCAGAACACCGATGAACAGCGCAATGGAGAAGCCGAACAGGTTGTCGCCACCGAAGAACAGCAGCGCCGCAATGGCCAGCAAGGTGGAGATCGAGGTCGCCATGGTCCGCAGCAGGGTCTGCGTGGTCGAGATGTTGATGTTCTCGATCAGGCTGGCCTTGCGCAGTACCCGGAAGTTCTCACGAACCCGGTCGAATACCACGATGGTGTCGTTGAGCGAGTAACCGATGATCGCCAGTACCGCTGCCAGCACCGTCAGGTCGAAGGTGACCTGGAAGAACGACAGGATACCAACGGTCACGATCACGTCGTGGATCAGGGAAGCGATCGCACCGACCGCGAATTTCCACTGAAAACGGAACGCCAGGTAGATCAGGATGCCGCCCAGCGCCATCAGCATGCCGAGGCCGCCCTGGTCGCGCAGCTCTTCACCCACCTGCGGGCCGACGAACTCGACGCGCTTGACGGTCGCCGGGTTCTCGCCGCCGACCTTCTGCAGCGCATCCGCCACCTGGTGACCCAGTTGCGGGTCTTCACCCGGCATACGCACCAGCAGATCGGTGGTTGCACCGAAGTTCTGCACGATGGCTTCGTGATAACCGGCGGTCGCCAGTTGTTCACGCACCTTGGTGACATCGGCCGGACGCTCGTAGGTCAGCTCGATGAGCGTACCGCCGGTGAAGTCCAGACCCCAGTTCATGCCCTTGTGGAAAACGCTGAAAATGGCCAGCGCACTGAGGAACAATGTGACGCCGAACGCGAAGTTGCGAACGCCCATGAAGTTGATAGTACGTAACATGGCAGCCCCTTAAATCCACAACTTCTTGAAGTCACGACCGCCGAAGATCAGGTTGACCATCGCGCGGGTCACCATGATGGCCGTGAACATCGAGGTAAAGATCCCGAGGGACATGGTCACTGCGAAGCCCTTCACCGGGCCGGTGCCCATGGCAAAGAGGATGCCGCCGACCAGCAGGGTGGTCAGGTTGGCGTCGAGAATCGCGGTGAAAGCCCGGCCGAAGCCTTCGTTGATTGCACGCTGCACGCTCATGCCGGCGGCGATCTCTTCACGGATACGCGAGAAGATCAGCACGTTGGCGTCCACCGCCATACCCATGGTCAACACGATACCGGCGATACCCGGCAGGGTCAGCGTTGCACCCAGCAGCGACATCAGGGCCAGCAGCATCACCATGTTCACCGCCAGTGCGACAGTGGCGATGAGGCCGAAGAAGCGATAGATGGCGATGATGAACAGCGAGACGAACAGCATGCCCCACAGCGATGCATCGATACCCTTGGTGATGTTGTCGGCACCCAGGCTTGGACCAATGGTGCGCTCTTCAGCGAAGTACATCGGCGCCGCCAGGCCACCGGCACGCAGCAGCAGCGCCAGTTCGGACGATTCGCCCTGGCCGTTCAGGCCGGTGATGCGGAACTGCGCACCCAGCGGCGACTGAATGGTCGCCAGGCTGATGATCTTCTTCTCTTCCTTGAACGACTGCACCGGTACGTCTTTCTCGACGCCGTCGACCACTTGCTTGGTGTAAGTGGTGACCGGACGCTGCTCGATGAAGATCACCGCCATGCTGCGACCGACGTTGCTGCGGGTCGCACGGTTCATCAGCTCGCCGCCGTGACCGTCCAGACGAATATTCACTTCCGGCGTGCCGTGCTCGCCGAAGCCGGCCTTGGCGTCGGTCACCTGGTCACCGGTGATGATCAGGCCACGCTCGATCTGCGCCGGCGGACGCTTGCCTTCACGGAACTCGAAGGTTTCGGAGGTAGCTTTCGAAGCACCAGGCTCAGCGGCCAGACGGAATTCCAGGTTGGCGGTCTTGCCGAGGATACGCTTGGCTTCTGCGGTGTCCTGCACGCCCGGCAGCTCAACCACGATGCGGTTGGCGCCCTGGCGCTGAACGATCGGTTCGGCAACACCCAGCTCGTTGACGCGGTTACGGACCGTAGTCAAGTTCTGCTTGATGGAGTATTCGCGGATTTCCGCCAGCTTGGCCGGGGTCATCGCCAGACGCAGCACCGGTTGACCGTTCAGGTCGGCCGGAACAATGTCGAAATCATTGAAGTTCTTGCGAACCAGCGCACGGGCCTCTTCGCGGGCAGCTTCATCGGTGAAGCCCAACTGAATGGCGCCGTTAAGCTGAGGCAGGCTGCGATAGCGCACCTTCTCTTTACGCAACAGGCTCTTGACGTCGCCTTCGTAGACTTTCAGGCGCGCATCGAGGGCTTTTTCCATGTCCACTTCCAGCAGGAAGTGCACACCGCCGGACAAGTCCAGACCCAGCTTCATCGGGTGGGCGGCGAGGTTACGCAGCCATTGCGGGGTGGTTTGTGCCAGGTTCAGTGCAACGACGTAGTCATCACCCAACGCCTTGCGCACGACATCCTTGGCCGGCAACTGGTCTTCGGCCTTGGTCAGGCGAATCAGACCGCCCTTGCCGTTGGCAGCCAGCGATGCAGCCTTGACGTTGATCCCGGACTCCTTGAGCGCCGTGCTCACGCGGTCCAGATCAGCCTGATTGACCTGCAGGGCCGTGCTCGCGCCGCTGATCTGGATCGCCGGGTCATCAGGGTAAAGATTGGGAGCGGAATAAATCAGACCGATCGCCAGCACCGCCAGGATCAGAATGTATTTCCACAGAGGATATTTGTTCAGCATCACGCCGCCCGCTATGACGCGGGGCGCCTTGCGCGCCCCGTCGATTGAGTAGAAGTTGAAACTTAGATCGCTTTGAGCGTGCCTTTTGGCAGCGTGGCGGCGATGGCGCCTTTCTGGAACTTCATTTCCACGGTGTCGGAAACTTCCAGAACGACGAACTCGTCAGCCACTTTGGTGATCTTGCCAGCGATACCGCCGGTGGTCACAACTTCGTCACCTTTTTGCAGGCTGCTGAGCAGGTTTTTCTGTTCTTTGGCGCGTTTGGCCTGTGGACGCCAGATCATCAGGTAGAAGATGACCAGGAAGCCGACCAGGAAAATCCACTCGAAGCCGCCGCCCATTGGAGCAGCCGCTGCAGGTGCTGCAGCGTCAGCCATGGCATTAGAGATAAAAAAGCTCATTTAGCACTCCAGTTGCAAATGTTGAATCTTGGGGTCAGAAAACTCAGTCCAAAGGCGGAACAGGCAACCCGCGTTTGGCGTAGAAGGCATCGACAAAGGCGGCCAATGTACCTCATGACAGTGTGGCTGCGCTGCAAGCTCGGTTGGAAACCGTTCAGGCTTTGCTAAACACTGCGCAGGAAGGAACCGACGCCATGAACT
>NZ_JBNNVQ010000186.1:0-4825 GCF_050280625.1 Pseudomonas sp. NPDC089569 | reverse complement strand
TACACCCTTTACGCCACACCCTGCCCCCCCACGCCCCTCTGCCTACGTGGCACTGTGTGTCGGCGGGCGGCTGGCCGGCCAACAACTATACCGCGGGCAAGCCTCGCTCCTACAGGGGTTTGTGTGATGTGTTAGATAAACATCTCCCGGCTCAACCCATGCCGCTGCATCTTTTCGTTGAAGGTGCGGCGTGGCAGTTGCAGCTCTTCCAGTACTGCCTTGACGTCGCCTTTGTGGCGGGTCAAGGCTGCGCGCAAGCATTGCGCTTCAAAGGCTTCCTGCTGCGCCGCCAGTGACTGACCGGGTTCGGATCCCGTTGGTATGGGCTCGCCAAGTCCCAGGACCTGCCGTTCGGCCATGTTCGCCAGTTCGCGTACATTGCCCGGCCAGTCGTGGCTGAGCAGGTGGCTCAACTGTGGGCCGCTCAGCGGCGAGAAGGTACGTCCCAGGCGCTCGGCGGCATGGCGTGCAAATGATTCATACAGCAATGGAATGTCTTCGCGACGGTCGCGCAACGGCGCCAGGCGCAACTCGGCGACGTTAAGGCGATAGGCCAGGTCCTCGCGAAAACGCCCGGCCCGCGCTTCGTCGAGCAAGTCCGGTTTGGTGGCGGCAATGATGCGCAAGTCCACGCGGATACTCTGGTTCGAGCCCAGGCGCTCCAGCTTCTGTTCTTGCAATACCCGCAGCAGTTTCACTTGCTGGGCCAGCGGCATGCTTTCGATTTCATCGAGAAACAGCGTACCGCCGTCGGCATATTCGAGTTTGCCGATGCGCTTGCCCTGGGCACCGGTAAACGCGCCGCTTTCGTGGCCGAACAACTCGGCCTCGAACAGCTGCTCGGGGATGGCCGCACAGTTCAATGGTACAAAAGGTTTGTCGGCCCGTGGTCCGAAGTCATGCAGGCAACGGGCAACCAGTTCCTTGCCGCTGCCGGTTTCGCCACGGATCAGCACGTTGACCGGCAGCGCGGCAAGTTCCAGCACCTGTCCGCGCAATGTCTGCAGGCCACGGGATACGCCCAGAAGCGTGGCATCGAGTCTGGCGCGATTGTCGGCCTGCTCGTGCAGGGCCCGGTTCTCCAGGACCAGCCGGCGCTTTTCCAGCGCGCGGCGCAGGCTGCCGAGCAGAATGTCGGGGCTGAAGGGCTTTTCCAGAAAGTCGTAGGCGCCATCGCGCATGGCGTCGACGGCCATCGGTACATCACCATGGCCAGTCAGCAGAATCACTGGCAGGTCGGCATCGCGCCGCTGAACTTCAGCCAGCAGTTCCAGGCCCGTCATGCCGGGCATGCGTACGTCACTGAGAATCACCCCGGCAAAATGACGAGGCAGTCTTGCCAGGCAGTCTTCGGCGCGGCTGAACAATTGCACCTCGAATCCGGACAGGCTCAGCCATTGCTCGACGGCGCTGCGGATGCTGCTTTCATCGTCGACGACCATCACGGCGTTCAGCATGGTTGGGTCTCCGGATCAATCGGCAAGGTCAGGGTGAACACGGCGCCATTGTCGTGGTTATCGGCTGTCAGGCGACCGCCCGATTCATGAACGATAGCGAAGGAAACCGCCAGGCCGATACCCAGGCCGTCACCCACCGGTTTGGTGGTGAAGAACGGATCGAACAGCTTGGGCAGATCTTGCGGCTCGATGCCGCTGCCGTTGTCGATGACACTCAAGCGCCACCCTTGTTCTTCGGCTTCGAGGCGAATCTCCAGGCGCTTGCAGGGTTTGTCGCGCATGGCATCGAGTGCATTGCGCAACAGATTGATCAGCACCTGTTCCAGTCGAATCGCATCGCCGCGTACCCATGCCGGGCGCGTCAGGTGCAGCACCGTACTGACCTGTTCGTCGCGCAGTCGGGTGTCGAGCAGGTGCAGCGACTGGTCGACGACGGCCGCCAGGTCCAGCCGTTCGCGCAAACCGCTGGGGCTGTTGCGGGCAAAGGTTTTCAGGTGGCCGGTGAGCGCGGCCATGCGCGTGAGCATGTCGTCCACCGGTTTGAGCGCCTGGTAGGCGTCATCGATGCGGCCGTGATCGAGCAACAGCCTCAGGGTCGCGAGTTGCATGCGTTGCGCGGTCAGGGGCTGGTTGATCTCGTGAGCCAGCGCTGCCGACATCTGCCCCAATGCGGCGAGCTTGGCCGATTGCACCAGCCCCTCCTGGGCGGTGCGCAAGTCACGGGTGCGTTCTTCAACCAGCCGCTCAAGTTCTTCGCGACTGCGCTGGCGCAGCTTGGCCAGGCGCCAGCGCTGATTGAGAAACAGCAGCAGGAACACCAGGGTCAGCCACAATCCGGCTGCCGCAAGCGCGGCGTTGCGGCTGTCTTCGAAGGCCACCTGGGGACGGCGCAGCAGGTGCAATGTCCAGCCCTCGGCGGTCAGCGGCAGGGACTCCCACAGATAGTCGGCAGTGCCTTCGGGACCGTCGACCCGCGCCAGCTCGCTGTTGTCGTCGAAGCGGCGCAACGACTGGTGTTCAAGTGGTGACAAGGGTTGCTTGTCGTACTGGCGGGTGTTCTTGAGTTCGGCGCGATCGCTTTCGCTCAGGGGCTGCAAGTGGCGATAGCGCCAACCCGGCTGGTTGGCGATGAAAATGATTCCGCGAGCATCACTGACCAGCAAGGTGTCGGTGCCCTGGCTCCACTCGCGTTCCAGTTCCGGAAATTCCAGTTTCACCACCATGGCACCGAGAAATTGCCCGTCGTCACCGGTCACGGCGCTGGACAGGAAGTAACCGGGAATGCCGCTGGTCACGCCGACGGCATAAAAGCGCCCGGTGCCCTGGGTTCGGGTCTGGTTGAAATAGGGGCGGAAGCCGTAGTTGTGCCCGACATAGCTGCTGGGCAGACGCCAGTTGCTCGCAGCCACGGCAAGGCCGTTGCGATCGAGCAGCTCCAGGGTCGAGGACTCGGCGGCGCCGTTGATTTTTTCCAGCTTGCGGTTCAGCGCGTCCTGTTGTTCGGGAGAAACCGGGCCCCTGAGTGCGTCGCGCAGTTGCGGGTCCAGCGCCAGTACCGATGGCAGGGTACGGTAGCGCTCGATCAGGGTGTGCAGGGAGGTTGCATACAGGGCCAGTTGCTGATTGGCGCGGGCTGCGTCTTCGACCATGGATTGGCGTACGGCGTGGCGCATGGCCAGGGTGGCGGCGATGGCGGCACCGGCAATGATCAGCACGGTGTACAGCGCCAGGCGCAGGGTGCGAGATGACTCGGGCATGCAGGGATTACACATAGGGAACGGAAGCCGCGCACCATAACATGGGGCATGCTGCCTCGCCCCCTGTAGGAGCGAGCAAGCTCGCGATGGATGACCGGGCACCGCGGGGTCTCAGGCAGCCAGCGTCAACGTTAACGACCATCGCGAGCGTGCTCGCTCCTACAGGGGGACGTATGCGGAAACAAAAAAAGGCGACAGGGGATTGGCCTGTCGCCTTTTTCGGTCAGCCGAAGTGCTTACTGCACTTCCACCGCCAGGCTTTCACTGATCTTTTGCTGCCAGATGGCAGGACCGGTGATGTGTACCGATTCACCTTTGCTGTCGACCGCTACGGTCACCGGCATGTCTTTGACGTCGAACTCGTAGATCGCTTCCATGCCCAGTTCGGCGAAGGCCACGACGCGGGATTTCTTGATCGCTTGCGCCACCAGATACGCTGCGCCACCGACGGCCATCAGGTAAACGGCCTTGCTGTCCTTGATCGCTTCGATGGCGGTCGGGCCGCGTTCGGATTTGCCGATCATGCCCAGCAGACCGGTCTGCTCCAGGATCTGACGGGTGAATTTGTCCATCCGCGTCGCGGTGGTCGGGCCTGCCGGGCCAACCACTTCTTCGCGTACCGGATCGACCGGACCGACGTAATAGATGAAGCGGCCTTTCAGATCGACCGGCAGGGTTTCACCCTTGTTGAGCATTTCGACCATGCGCTTGTGCGCGGCGTCGCGACCGGTGAGCATCTTGCCGTTGAGCAGGATGGTCTCGCCTGGCTGCCAGCTCTGCACTTCTTCCGGGGTCAGGGTGTCGAGGTTGACGCGACGGGCCGAAGGACCGGCTTCCCAGACGATTTCCGGGTAGGCGTCCAGCGGTGGCGCTTCCAGGCTTGCAGGACCCGAGCCATCGAGTACGAAGTGCGCATGGCGAGTGGCGGCGCAGTTCGGGATCATGCACACCGGCAGGGAAGCGGCGTGGGTCGGGTAGTCCATGATCTTCACGTCGAGCACGGTGGTCAGGCCGCCCAGGCCCTGTGCACCGATACCCAGCTGGTTGACCTTCTCGAACAGCTCCAGGCGCATTTCCTCGATGCGGTTCTGCGGGCCACGGGCCTTGAGTTCATGGATGTCGATGGATTCCATCAAGACTTCCTTGGCCATCACCGCGGCTTTCTCGGCGGTACCGCCGATGCCGATGCCGAGCATGCCAGGTGGGCACCAGCCGGCGCCCATGGTCGGAACGGTCTTGAGCACCCAGTCGACGATCGAGTCGGACGGGTTGAGCATGGCCATTTTCGACTTGTTTTCGGAACCGCCGCCCTTGGCCGCCACGTCCACTTCCACGGTGTTACCCGGAACGATGGAGTAGTGGATAACGGCAGGGGTGTTGTCCTTGGTGTTTTTGCGAGCACCCGCCGGGTCGGCGAGGATCGAGGCGCGCAGGACGTTTTCCGGCAGGTTGTAGGCGCGACGAACGCCTTCGTTGATCATGTCGTCCAGGCTCATGGTCGCGCCATCCCAACGCACGTCCATGCCCACGCGGACAAACACGGTCACGATGCCGGTGTCGCATTACGCTTGCTACCTGTCAGAAGTCTATCGCGGCGGCTTGGAAAGTGTT
>NZ_JBNNVQ010000185.1:0-4902 GCF_050280625.1 Pseudomonas sp. NPDC089569 | reverse complement strand
GGCTCTTGTCCGACTGCATCACGGTCTGCAACTTTTCCACGACGTCGCCTTCCTGCAGCAGGTCGTGTGTCACCTTGATTCCGGTGATTTCGGTAAACGCCTTGGCCAGCACCTTGGACTCATATTCGTGGGTGGTCAGGGTTTCCGAAACGACCTTGATATCCATCCCGCGAAACGGCTCCGCCGCCTTGATGAACCACTTGAGCTCTTCCAGCTGTTGATCCGCCGTGAGCGTGGACGGCTTGAACTCACTGCCAATCCATTTCTTTGCAGCTTCTTCATAGGCATCGGCCCAGGCAGACGCGCTCAAACCGCTGAGTGCCAGCAAGGCTGCCAATGAAATGCTATGACGCAGCTTATTGTTTTTGTCGAACATAGAGACCTCCTGTTTAAGTTCCGGAGCAACATTGCCGAGCGATTCGACTAGCCCCAACGCATCACAGCCAACAGCCACACCAGGGACAACGCGAACGCTACCCAGATGCTCCAGTCGGTCACGCCGATCACCAGCAAGTGCAGGTAGGCGCTGCCGAGAAGACCGATGAACAACCGATCACCACGGGTGGTGGCAATTGGCAAAAAGCCCCGCCGAAGCACGCTCGGCGAACGAAACTCCCAAGTCGTCATGGCGATCAGGATCAAGGCGATGACACCGAAGAACGCTGCTGTCGGGATCGTCCAGCTCATCCATTCCATCTTTGACTCCTCATACCCGGCCCAGGGCAAAGCCCTTGGCCACATGGTTGCGAACAAACCAGATCACCAGCATGCCCGGCAGGATGGTCAACACCCCCGCCGCCGCCAGTACGCCCCAGTCGATACCCGACGCCGAGACCGTACGCGTCATGACTGCCGCGATGGGTTTGGCGTTGACCGACGTCAGGGTTCGCGCCAGCAAGAGTTCAACCCAGGAAAACATGAAGCAGAAAAACGCCGTGACGCCGATGCCGGAGCCGATCAGCGGGATGAAAATCTTCACGAAGAACTTGGGAAAGCTGTAGCCATCGATGTAGGCGGTTTCGTCGATCTCCTTCGGAACCCCCGACATGAACCCCTCAAGAATCCACACCGCCAGCGGCACATTGAACAGGCAGTGCGCCAGGGCCACGGCGATGTGGGTGTCGAACAGCCCGATCGAGGAATACAGCTGGAAGAACGGCAAGAGGAATACCGCCGGGGGCGCCATGCGGTTGGTCAGCAGCCAGAAGAACAGGTGCTTGTCACCCAGGAACCGATACCGTGAGAACGCATAGGCTGCCGGCAAGGCCACGCTCAGGGAAATCACCGTGTTCAGGCTCACGTAATACAGCGAGTTGAGGTAACCGGTGTACCAGCTCGGGTCGGTGAAAATCACCTTGTAGTTGTGGAAGGTGAAATCCTGGGGAAACAGCGTCAGGCCGCCCAGGATTTCGGTGTTGCTCTTGAAGGACATGTTCAACAGCCAGTAGATCGGCACCAGCAAGAACAGCACATAGCACAACAACGGGATCAGCTTTCTTTTGCTCATGGCGGGCCTCAGCGGTTCGCGTCCGAGTGAGTCATGGCCGTGTAAAACAGCCAGGACACCAACAGGATGATCAGGAAGTACACCAGCGAGAATGCCGCCGCCGGCCCCAAGTCGAACTGCCCGACCGCCATTTGCGTCAGTGTCTGGCTGAGGAAGGTCGTGGCATTGCCCGGCCCGCCGCCGGTGAGCACGAACGGCTCGGTGTAGATCATGAAACTGTCCATGAAACGCAGCATCACGGCGATCAGCAGCACGCTCTTGAGCTTGGGCAACTGGATATGCCGGAATACCGCCCAGGCTGATGCGCGATCGATCCGCGCCGCCTGGTAGTACACATCCGGAATCGCCCGTAATCCGGAAAAGCACAGCAGCGCTACCAGGGACGTCCAGTGCCAGACATCCATGACCAGGACGGTGACCCAGGCGTCCATGGTGTTTGCCGCATAGTTGTAGCTGATGCCCATCGCATTGAGGCTGGAACCGAGCAGGCCGATGTCGGCCCGACCGAAGATCTGCCAGATGGTGCCGACCACGTTCCATGGAATCAGCAACGGAATCGCCAGAACGATCAACACCACCGACGACCAGCGGCCCTTGGTCGGCATGGTCAGGGCAATTGCGATACCCAGCGGGATTTCGATCAGCAGCACGCAAGCCGAATAGATGAACTGACGCAACAGCGAATCGTGCAGGCGCGGATCCAGCAGGACTTGCTTGTACCAGTCGGCACCGACGAAATAGCGGCTGGACTGGTCGAAGATGTCCTGCACCGAATAGTTGACCACGGTCATCATCGGGATCACCGCACTGAACGCCACCAGCAGGAACACCGGCAGGACCAGCCACCAGGCCTTGTTGTTCTGCACCTTGTTCATGGCTGCACCTCCCTGTTGGCAACGTCCTGATTCCCGGATTGCAACAGGAACTCATCGGCGTAGACCATCAGCCACTGCGCCGGAAAACTGATGTATGCCGTGCCTTGCGGCACCGGTTTGTCTTCGGCAAGGCGCACTTTGAGCGACACACCATCGAGGTTCAGCGTCATGATCTTGTAAGTACCCAGGTCTTCGACATGGATGACCTGGGCCCGCAGCGCATCATCGAAGGCTTCCTCCCACACATGCACGAACTCCGGCCGGATACCGACCTTCAGGGTTTTCCACTCGGACTCGGCGATGCGCTGCTGCATGGCCTGCGGAAGCGCAAGGTGGGTCGAGGCGAAACCGACACCACCCGGCCGCGGCTGCACCTCGATCAGGTTCATGCCGGGACTGCCAATGAAATAGCCGACAAAGGTGTGGCTCGGCCGTTCGAACAACTCACGCGGCGTACCGAACTGCACGATTTGTCCGCCGTACATCACCGCGATCTTGTCGGCGAAGGTCGAAGCCTCCAGCTGATCGTGGGTGACGTAGACCATGGTGATGTTGAACTGCTCGTGGATCTGCTTGAGCTTGCGCCGCAGCTTCCACTTCAGGTGCGGGTCGATCACCGTCAGTGGCTCGTCGAAAAGGATCGCCGACACGTCATCGCGCACCAGTCCGCGGCCCATGGACACTTTCTGTTTTTCGTCAGCCGTGAGGTTGCGTGCCTTTTTGTTCAACAGCCCCTGCAAATCGAGGACTTCGGCAATTTCCTGCACCTTGGAGTGAATTTTCGCTTCGGCCATGCCCTGGTTGCGTAACGGGAACGCCAGGTTGTCGAACACCGTCATGGTGTCGTAGACCACCGGGAACTGGAAAACCTGGGCGATGTTGCGCTTTTCCGGGGACAAGTCGTTGACGGCCTTGCCGTCGAACAGCACATGGCCCTGGGAGGGGCTGAGCAACCCCGAAATGATGTTGAGCAAGGTCGACTTGCCGCAACCCGAGGGTCCGAGCAGCGCGTAGGCACCGCCCTGCTCCCAGATGTGATCCATCTCGCGAATCGCGTAATCCTCAGGCGCGCTGGGGGTGCGGGAATAACTGTGGGCGAGGTTCTCCAAATGAATTTCGGCCATCAGGCTACCCTCGCGATACGCTGGCCCGGCGCCTGAACCAGCCGCCCCTGCGTATCGAACACAAACAGTTTATGGGTCGGGATGTAGATGCGGATCGGCGCATCGACGTCGTACTCGTGCACACCGGGCAAGTGCAACACCAGCAGGAAATGCTCGTTGCGCACATGCAGGAAGGTTTCCGAGCCGCTGATTTCGGCCACTTCGACGGTCACCGCCAGCTCCAGGTCATCGTCATTGCTCGGTACCAGCGAGATATGACTGGGGCGCACACCGAAACGGAACTCACCCTCACCCACCGAACGCAAATCGACGTTCAGCGGGAAGTGCACGAAATTGGCGAAACTCACTTCGTTACCGGCAATGCGCCCCGGCATCAGGTTGATCGGTGGCTCGGAAAACAGCTCGGCCGCCAGTACGGTCCTTGGCTGGTGATAGACCTGCGACGCCTTGCCGCTCTGAACCACCCGCCCCTCGTGAAGAATGGTCGTGGTGCCGCCCAGGGCCAGCGCTTCGTTGGGCTCGGTGGTGGCATAAATGGCGATGGTGTGGTGAGCCTTGAACAGCTCGCGCATTTCCTGGCGCAGTTCTTCGCGCAGCTTGTAATCGAGGTTGACCAACGGCTCGTCGAACAGGATCAGCTCGGCATCCTTGACCAGCGCCCGGGCCATGGCCGTGCGCTGTTGCTGGCCACCGGACAGTTCGAGGGGATGGCGTTGAAGGAACTTCTCGATGCGCAGCATCTTCGCGGTTTCCAGCACCTTGGTCTGGATCAGCTCATTGGACACACCGGCCTGGCGCAATGGCGAAGCGATATTCTCGAAGACCGTCATGGTCGGGTAATTGATGAACTGCTGATACACCATCGACACGTTGCGCAGACGCACCGGCCGCTGGGTGACATCGACACCGTTCATCAGGATGCGACCGCTGTCGGGCTTGTCCAGCCCGGCCATCAGGCGCATGAGGCTGGTCTTGCCGGACAAGGTGCGCCCGAGCAGAACGTTGAAGGATCCGGGTTCGAAATTGAGGCACGCATCGTCGATCCAGGTCTGGCCCTCGACGGTACGGCTGACATGCTCCAGGGTGAGTGACATGGCTCGGCCTTTTTATTTTTGGAGTCAAGCGACCGGAGCGATATAGCGACATCCATGCCAGAAATCACAAGCTATTGATTCAGTTTGAAAAATACGAAAACAGCAGGGACTTTGTGTTCGTTGCTGAACACAAATGAACAATCGGGGCTGAACAACTGAACACTTCAACGATTGACAGTGAACAATAGTGAACAACACTCTATTAGCACTTTAGTGCCACGAATTGCTTATCGTAGGAGCCAGGCTTGCCGGCGAGCAGGCGCGGCAGCGGATCAGCCGCAGGACCTGGGTAGCCTGAAGGC
>NZ_JBNNVQ010000184.1:0-4981 GCF_050280625.1 Pseudomonas sp. NPDC089569 | reverse complement strand
CCCCAGGCATCGGCTGCGGCGTGGGCAGCGTCCAGGGCCTTGTCGATGTCTTCGGCCGTGGAACGGGGGAATTCGGCAATCGGCTGGCCATTCACAGGCGAGGTATTGGTGAAGTACTGACCTTTGACAGGCGCGACGAACTCGCCGCCGATGTAGTTACCGTATTTGGCTTTGAACGAAACGATAGCGCCTTCAGTACCGGGGTGAGCGTAACGCATGATGTTTCTCCTTGGCTTTTGTACTTATAAGGAAGAGCGCACGGGCGCATCTATTTAAGCGTAGAGCAAGGGCCGGGCCAGTGTGCGGCAGGTCAGGCAAATCAAGGCCTTGCGCGTTTTTTGTCGGACGGGCGGGTGGCGGGCGTGACGCTATCGGTACAGTGCTCGTGACACTTTGTACCGTTTCTGGCACAGCCTGTGACTGCCCGGTCTTGCCAGCATTGCAATGCGGGCTAGGCTGGAGGATGCTCGGCATCACCTCATGCACGGGTCGCCGAGCCCCGGGGAGAATAATAAGAAATGCACGACAACCATTTGAGTCGCCATGCCCAGCAAGTACTGACCGTGACCCAGGGCAAAGCCCACCTGCACGGTCCCGGCAGCGATCCTTCCATCGCCCGTTCCTGGCTGCGCTGCCTTGAGGATTATCACCTCGACCCGGCCCTGACCATGGCGCCGACGGTTCTTGAGCATGGACGTGTCCTGGAAAGCCGTGAACGTCTGCAGCAGGTGCTGCATATAGCCGGCAATGAAATGACCAGCCTGCATCAACAGCTGTCCGGTGCCGGCAATGCCGTGCTGTTGACCGATGCGCGTGGTGTGATTCTCAACTGTGTGACGGCGCCTTCCGAACGCAAGATCTTCGAACGGGCCGGACTCTGGCTCGGCGCCGACTGGAGCGAAGCCTGCGAAGGCACCAACGGCATCGGCACCTGCCTGGTCGAGCGTCAGGCGCTGACCATCCATCAGGGCGAACATTTCCGCGGCCGGCATACCGGCCTGACCTGCTCGGCGAGCCCGGTGTTCGACCCTCATGGCGAACTGCTCGCGGTGCTCGACGTCTCCTCGGCGCGTCAAGACCTGTCGCGCCAGAGTCAATTCCACACCATGGCACTGGTCAATCTTTCGGCGAAGATGATCGAGAGCTGCTATTTCCTCAGGTGTTTCGAGAACCAATGGTTGTTGCGTTTCCATCTGCAGGCCGAATCGGTCGGGCTGTTCAGCGAAGGTCTGCTGGCGTTCGACGGGGAAGGGCGGATCTGTGCGGTCAATCAGAGTGCGCTGAACCTGCTGGGACATATACGCGGCGGCCTGCTGGGCAAACCGGTGGAAGCGTTTTTCGACTGTACGCTGGATGAGCTGCTCGGTCGCGCGAGCATCAATGCCAGCGCCAGTTGGCCGCTGCGTACCCGTGACGGACGGCGTCTGTTTGCCCTGTTGCGCGGTCAGCCACGCCGGGTGCCGGTGCCATTGGCGCCTGCGCCTATCATCGAAGCGCGTGCGCCGGTGTCCGGTATTTGCCTGGGCGATGCGGCGTTGCAGGCGGATTTCCGCAAGGCTCTGCGCGTTTACGAACGGGATGTGCCGCTGTTGATCAACGGCGAAACCGGCTCGGGCAAGGAGGCGTTCGCCAAGGCCGTCCATCAGGCCAGTCAGCGGGCGGGAAAAGCCTTTGTTGCCTTGAATTGCGCGGCCATTCCCGAAAGTCTGATCGAAAGCGAGCTGTTCGGCTATCGCGGCGGCAGCTTCACAGGCGCACGCAAGGAAGGCATGCGCGGCAAGCTGCAACAGGCCGATGGCGGAACCTTGTTCCTCGATGAAATCGGCGATATGCCCCTGGCCTTGCAGACAAGGCTGCTCAGGGTGCTGGAAGACCGTCAGGTGGTGCCCATCGGCGGTGAGCCGGAGCCAGTCAACGTGCGCATCATCAGTGCCACGCACCGCAATCTGCTGGAACGTGTGGAAGACGGCAGCTTCCGCGAAGATCTGTATTACCGGCTCAACGGGCTGGAGGTGGCGCTGCCGGCCTTGCGCGATCGCGCTGACAAGTCGCAACTGCTCGATTTTCTGCTGGCTGAAGAGGCGGGCTCGGAAACCGTGCTGATCGAGGGGGCTGCACGTGAAGCGTTGCTGGGCTTCGCCTGGCCGGGCAACGTGCGGCAAATGCGCAATGTGTTGCGCACGTTGACGGCGCTGTGTGATGGCGGGCGAATCGCCCTGGAAGACCTGCCGGCAATGATTCGTCAGGGCCGGCCAGCGGCCCGACAATCCATTGAGGAGTCCGAGCGCCCGTTGGAGGATGCCGAGCGGTTGGCGCTATTGAATGCCTTGGAGAATACGCGCTGGCACATGACGCATACGGCCGAGCAGCTCGGGGTCAGTCGCAATACCCTCTACAGGAAACTGCGCAAGCACGGCATCGCCCGCTGAATACCCACCCCCTGTAGGAGCGAGCATGCTCGCGATGGACGTCAACGATAACGCTGGCTGACAGATGCCCCGCGGTGTCCTGGCCTCCATCGCGAGCATGCTCGCTCCTACAGGGTCGGTGTTAACCCGCAAACAAAGGTGCGATTTTCCCTTCCCTAAGCTAACCTGCGGCCATGTTTTACGAGGTCGACTATGCACATTCATATTCTTGGTATCTGCGGCACTTTCATGGGTTCGATGGCGGTTCTGGCCAAGGAACTGGGCCATCACGTGACGGGCTCCGATGCCAACGTCTATCCGCCGATGAGCACGCAGCTGGAGGCCCAGGGCATCGAATTGACCCAGGGCTATGATCCGGCGCAACTCGACCCGGCGCCTGACCTAGTGGTGATCGGCAATGCCATGTCGCGGGGCAATCCGGCGGTTGAATATGTGCTGAACAAGGGCCTGCCTTACGTATCGGGTCCGCAATGGCTGGCCGATCACGTGCTGCAAGGCCGCTGGGTGCTGGCGGTTGCCGGTACGCACGGCAAGACCACCACCAGCAGCATGCTCGCCTGGGTGCTGGAACACGCGGGCATGAGCCCGGGCTTCCTGATCGGCGGCGTGCCACAGAATTTTTCGGTATCGGCACGTCTGGGCGGCACGCCGTTTTTCGTGATTGAGGCCGACGAATACGACAGCGCATTTTTCGACAAGCGCTCCAAGTTCGTTCACTACCACCCGCGCACGGCCATCCTGAACAACCTGGAGTTCGATCACGCCGATATTTTCCCGGACCTGCCGGCCATCGAGCGGCAGTTCCATCACCTGGTACGGACCATTCCAAGCGAAGGCCTGGTGATTCATCCGACCACTGAACCGGCCTTGCAGCGCGTCATTGAAATGGGATGCTGGACGCCGGTGCAAACCACCGGTGCCGGCGGGCAGTGGCAGGTCAAGTTGCTCAGTGAAGACGGTTCGGCATTCGAAGTGATGTTCGAAGGTGTTTCTCAAGGGGTGGTCGAGTGGGAGCTGACTGGCCAGCACAACGTCGCCAACGCACTGGCAACCCTGGCGGCTGCGCGTCATGTCGGTGTGGTGCCATCGATGGGCATCGCTGCATTGAGTGCTTTCAAAAGCGTCAAGCGGCGGATGGAGAAAGTGGCAGAGGTGCGGGGTATCACCATCTACGACGATTTCGCCCACCATCCAACCGCCATCGCCACCACACTCGACGGACTGCGCAAGCGTGTCGGCGATGCGCCATTGATCGCGATCATCGAGCCACGCTCCAACTCCATGAAACTCGGTGCCCACCGCGACGGCCTGCCGCAAAGCGTGGTCGATGCCGATCAGGTGATCTGGTATGCGCCGGCCAACCTCGGCTGGGATCTGGCAGCCACCGCGGCGCTGTGCACGGTGCCGTCGATTGTCAGCGACTCGCTCGAAGGCATCATCGAGCGGGTGAAGAGCCAGGCACAGCCGGGCACCCACGTGGTGATCATGAGCAACGGCGGCTTCGGCGGCCTGCACGGCAAACTCGCCGAGGCCCTGAAATGAACAACGGCCCGGATCGCATCACCCTGGCGATGACCGGCGCTTCCGGCGCCCAATACGGATTGCGCCTGCTCGATTGTCTGGTGCGCGAAGACCGCGAAGTGCATTTCCTGATTTCCAAGGCGGCGCAACTGGTCATGGCCACCGAGACCGATGTCACGCTGCCCGCCAAACCGCAGATGATGCAAGCCTTCCTCACCGAATACACCGGTGCGGCGGCGGGGCAGATTCGTGTGTATGGCAAGGAGGACTGGATGTCGCCGGTGGCCTCGGGCTCCGGTTCGCCCGCCGCGATGGTGGTGGTGCCTTGTTCAACCGGGACCTTGTCGGCCATCGCGACCGGCGCCTGCAACAACCTGATCGAGCGTGCCGCCGATGTGACGCTGAAAGAGCGACGCCAACTGATTCTGGTGCCGCGGGAAGCGCCCTATTCGAGCATCCACCTGGAAAACATGCTCAAGCTGTCGAACATGGGTGTGACGATCCTGCCGGCCTCGCCGGGTTTCTATCATCAGCCGCAAACCATCGATGACCTGATCGACTTCGTCGTGGCGCGGATTCTCAACCTGCTGAACATTCCCCAGGACATGTTGCCGCGTTGGGGCGAACACCATCTGACCAGCGATGAATAGGTTCTGGGTGGTGTTGCTGGCCATTCAATTGGCGGGGTGTGCCACGGCGCGCACGCTGGATGCGGCCAAACCGGGAGCGCCAGTGGTGTATTCCGGAACGCGTCTGGATCTGTATGCGATGAATGGCGGCTGTTGCGCAATGGACCGGTTCGGCGCAGAAGCGCCGAGCTATCCGGGTGTTGATTTGCCAGGCAGCGCGTTGCTCGACACGCTGTTGTTGCCGTTGTCAGTGCTGACGGTGTTGGGTGTGAATTTTCAGGCTACGGGTGGGTTGTAGCATTCGGTATGAGGCCGGTGTTGCATTCATCGCGAGCAGGCTCGCTCCCACATTTGATCGCAATCCAATGTGGGAGCGAGCCAGCTCGCCAAGGCGACAAGACA
>NZ_JBNNVQ010000183.1:0-5071 GCF_050280625.1 Pseudomonas sp. NPDC089569 | reverse complement strand
CCGGTTCAAACGGCTGTTCGGTTGTTGATGGGGCGACAGTCTGCTTTGCCGATGCGACAACCTGCCACATGCCGGCCGCTTACCGCCCCCAGCGCCTTGATCTTCTTCTCGTCGAGCACTTCGACTTTCAGATCCTTGAACTCTTTACCGAGGTCCTTGGCCTGTTCGCCCAGGAACGTCGGGTGGCAGATGTTCGGAGGCAGGTTGCCCAGGTTACGGGTGAAGGCCATGCCATTGGCGATGGCGGTGGCGTGGGTCACGGCGCGTTGCACTTCAGCCTGAGCGGCCTTGATGGTCAGCAGGGTGATTTTCTTCAGGGCACGTGGCTCGGCCTTCTGGCTCTTGAACTGGTCGAACTGGTATTGGCCGTCCACCAGGGTTTCGGCCAGCAGGCGGGTCTTGCCATAGCTGTCACGGCCTTTGACCACGATTTCGTCCAGTGCCAATACCGCGTCGCTGCCGCCCAGGCCTTTGAGGGTAGCGAGCACGCCGGCGACGATTTTGCGGAACGGGCGGTCGCCCAGTTCTTCATCCTTGCCTACGCCCACCAGCAGCACACGCTCGGCCTTGAGGTTCGGCAGGCTGTGCAGCAGCAGGCTTTGGCCGACCTTGCCAGCCAGGTCACCGCGCTTGAGCACGGCGCTGATGGCGCCACCGCTGAGTTCGTCGATCTGTTTGGCGACAACACCCAGTTTGCGGCCTTCGCCGACGGTGACCACCAGCGTGGCGGTCTTCAACGTTTCCGGGTTAACGCTTTTTACAACCAGTTCCATGTCCGGGTCCCTGAATTGATGGTCGATTGGCAAGCGCTCGACAGCTATTGTGCGTCGCTTGCCTATAAATAGATGGGCGCCGGCGGCAACCCGGCGACGAAGGCCGCAGTTTGAACCTCGCCGCCAGCGCCTGACAACCCTCGGCCGCACGATTCTGTAGGAGCGAGCATGCTCGCGATGAACCCGAGAGCGCCCGGCTGTGTCAGGCTGCCAGCGTTATCGTTGACGCCCATCGCGAGCCTGCTCGCTCCTACAGGGTGGAATGTATTGCGCAGTGACAGGCGCATCCAATCACAGGATAATGCGCCATCTTTTTCGGCGGCTCTGCCCTGTGGGCTGTCTGATCTGTCTGTTTGTTCGGCCGCCTTAGCCTGACAACACTGGAGTGTCTGGTTTGATCGTCTTCCGTTATCTGTCCCGCGAAGTCCTGTTGACCTTGAGCGCCGTGAGTGCGGTGCTGCTGGTCATCATCATGAGCGGCCGCTTCATCAAATACCTCGCGCAAGCGGCCTCGGGCCTGCTGGATCCGGGCTCGCTGTTCCTGATCATGGGGTTTCGCCTGCCGGGCTTCCTGCAATTGATCCTGCCGCTGGGGCTGTTTCTCGGGATCCTGCTGGCCTACGGCCGCCTGTACCTTGAAAGCGAGATGACCGTGCTTTCGGCCACCGGCATGAGCCAGCAGCGCCTGTTTTGCATGACCCTGTTCCCGGCCACGCTGGTGGCGCTGGTGGTTGCATGGTTGAGCTTGAGCCTGGCGCCACAGGGGGCCAATCAGTTCCAGCTGCTGCTGAACAAGCAAGATGCCCTGACCGAGTTCGATACCCTGGAGCCCGGTCGCTTCCAGGCGCTGCGCGACGGTTCGCGGGTGACTTATACCGAGCAGTTGTCGGATGACCGCATCAACCTGGCGGGAGTGTTCATTTCTCAAAAAAACCTCAACTCCGAGAACAAGGATCGGGGGATCTCCGTGCTGGTGGCTGAAAAGGGTCGCCAGGAAATCCGCCCTGACGGCAACCGCTACCTGATCCTCGACAACGGCTACCGCTATGACGGTAATCCGGGGCAAGCCGATTACCGGGCGATCAAGTACGACGAGTACGGTGTGTTGCTGCCAAAACCCGATGTCAGCGACGAAGTGACCGACCGCGACGCCATGACAACCCGCTCGTTGATGGGCAGTGATGACATTCGCCTGCGCGCCGAGCTGCAATGGCGCATTTCCCTGCCGTTGCTGGTGTTCATCGTGACCTTGATGGCCGTGCCGCTGGCACGGGTCAACCCGCGTCAGGGACGATTCCTCAAGCTGCTGCCGGCCATTCTGCTTTACATGGCTTACCTGACCATCCTGATCGCCGCGCGTGGTGCGCTGGACAAGGGCAAGATCCCGGCGGCGATGGGCCTGTGGTGGGTGCACGGAATTTTCCTGGTCATCGGCCTGGGGCTGCTTTACTGGGAGCCTCTGCAGTTGAAGAGGGCGAGTCGCCGCAGCGCGCTGGAGGTGGCCCGTGGTTAAGCTGGATCGCTACATCGGTAGCAGCGTGACCATCGCCATCCTGGCGGTACTCGGGATCATTCTCGGCCTGGCGACCTTGTTTGCGTTCATCGACGAGATGGGCGAAGTCAGCGATACCTACACCCTCGTCGATGTATTGAGTTACGTGATGCTGACCGCACCACGCCGCTTGTACGACATGTTGCCGATGGCTGCCCTGATCGGCTGCCTGATCGGTCTGGGCTCCCTGGCCAGCAACAGTGAGCTGACCATCATGCGTTCGGCTGGTGTTTCGATCGGTCGCATCGTCTGGGCGGTCATGAAACCGATGCTGGTGCTGATGCTCGTTGGCGTGTTGATCGGCGAGTACATCGCACCACCGGCCGAAACCGCGGCGCAGGCCAATCGCTCCCTGGCCCAGGGCAGCGGGGATGCACAAAGCTCCAAGCACGGCCTTTGGCATCGCCAGGGCGATGAGTTCATTCACATCAACTCGGTGCAGCCCAACGGCATTCTGTATGGCGTGACCCGTTATCGTTTCGACAACGAACGGCACATGCTGTCGTCGAGTTTTGCCAAGCGCGCAGAGTTCGACAAGGATCACTGGCAATTGACGGACGTCACGACCACGCTGTTCCACGACAGGAGCACCGAAGTGGTTACGGCGCCGGTCGAGCGTTGGGGGGTGGCCTTGAGCCCGCAATTGCTGGACACCGTGATCATGGTGCCGGAGGCACTGTCGATCAGCGGACTGTGGGGTTACATCCACTATCTGGCCGATCAAGGGTTGAGCAACAGTCGCTACTGGCTGGCATTCTGGGTCAAGGTATTGCAACCGTTGGTCACTGCTGCCCTGGTACTGATGGCCATTTCGTTCATTTTCGGTCCGTTGCGTTCCGTGACGCTCGGTCAGCGAGTCTTTACCGGTGTACTGGTGGGTTTTACCTTCCGCATCGTTCAGGATCTGTTGGGGCCTTCGAGCCTGGTATTCGGTTTCTCGCCGCTGTTCTCGGTGCTGGTGCCGGCCGGTATCTGTGCCGTGGCAGGTGTCTGGCTGTTGCGACGAGCCGGTTAATGGCAGGTTTATCCTGATTCAAAGATGAAATAAACGCCCCGTTCGCAAGGCCGGGGCGTTTTTGTACGCGCCGTCTGACCTGCGAACGTGACGCTTGCGCCGTGGATCAGGTACAATTCCCGGCTATTTTTCGGCGGGCTATGCCTGCAGCCTTTTTGAGTGTTGATCCGTGAGTGATTTGAGTCATATCCGCAATTTCTCCATCATCGCCCACATTGACCATGGCAAGTCGACGCTGGCCGATCGTTTCATCCAGATGTGCGGCGGCCTGGCCGATCGTGAAATGGAAGCCCAGGTACTGGACTCCATGGAGCTGGAACGTGAACGCGGGATCACCATCAAGGCCCACAGCGTTACCCTCTATTACAAGGCCAAAGACGGCATCAGCTACCAGCTGAACTTCATCGACACCCCGGGCCACGTCGACTTCACCTACGAAGTCAGCCGTTCCCTGGCGGCCTGTGAAGGTGCCTTGCTGGTGGTCGACGCAGGTCAAGGCGTCGAAGCGCAGTCCGTCGCCAACTGCTACACCGCCATCGAGCAGGGCCTCGAAGTCATGCCGGTGCTGAACAAGATCGACCTGCCACAGGCCGAACCCGATCGCGTCAAGGACGAGATCGAGAAGATCATCGGTATCGACGCCACCGACGCCGTCACCTGCAGCGCCAAGACCGGCCTGGGTGTCGACGAGGTTCTGGAACGTCTGGTAACCACCATTCCTGCACCGACCGGCGAAATCGACGGTCCTCTGCAAGCGCTGATCATCGACTCCTGGTTCGACAACTACCTGGGTGTCGTGTCCCTGGTGCGCGTGCGTCATGGCCGCGTGAAGAAGGGCGACAAGATCCTGGTGAAATCGACCGGCAAGGTCCATCTGGTCGACAGCGTCGGCGTGTTCACCCCGAAACACACCGCCACCGCTGACCTCAAGGCCGGCGAAGTGGGCTTCATCATCGCCAGCATCAAGGACATTCATGGTGCGCCGGTCGGTGACACCCTGACCCTCAGCTCCACTCCGGACGTTGAAGTGCTGCCAGGCTTCAAACGCATCCAGCCGCAGGTTTACGCCGGTCTGTTCCCGGTCAGCTCCGACGACTTCGAGGATTTCCGCGAAGCGCTGCAGAAGTTGACCCTCAACGACTCGTCGCTGCAATACACCCCGGAAAGCTCCGACGCACTGGGCTTCGGCTTCCGTTGCGGCTTCCTCGGCATGCTGCACATGGAAATCATCCAGGAGCGTCTCGAGCGCGAGTACGACCTGGACCTGATCACCACGGCGCCGACGGTAATCTTCGAACTGTTGCTCAAAACCGGTGAGACGATTTACGTCGACAACCCGTCGAAGCTGCCGGACGTGTCGTCGATCGAAGACATGCGCGAGCCGATCGTGCGCGCCAATATCCTGGTGCCTCAGGAGCACCTGGGTAACGTCATTACCCTGTGTATCGAGAAGCGTGGCGTACAGGTCGACATGCTGTTCCTCGGCAATCAGGTGCAGGTCACTTACGATTTGCCGATGAACGAAGTGGTGCTCGACTTCTTCGACCGCCTGAAATCCACCAGCCGTGGTTATGCATCGCTGGATTACCATTTCGATCGTTACCAATCGGCTAATCTGGTGAAACTGGATGTGCTGATCAACGGTGACAAGGTCGACGCCCTGGCGTTGATCGTGCACCGCGACAACTCGCACTTCAAAGGTCGCCAGTTGACCGAGAAGATGAAGGAACT
>NZ_JBNNVQ010000182.1:0-5160 GCF_050280625.1 Pseudomonas sp. NPDC089569 | reverse complement strand
TGACTCCTGGACGCCGGTCTGGCGATTTTGCAGAGAGCGGGAAGTGAAGAGCAGTGCAAGCGAAACGCAGATGATCACCGTTGAAATCGCGAGTCGGCCAGCTGGTTGGCATCGGCGTTCAGGTCGGTCTGGTCATCGGTGGCGGCAACCTGTTCCGCGGCGCGGCGCTGAGCGCGGCCGGCATGGATCGGGTGACAGGCGACCACATGGGCATGCTGGCGACTGTAATGAACGGTCTGGCCATGCGTGATGCGCTCGAACGTGCCAATATCTCCGCTATCGTGATGTCGGCCATCTCCATGGTTGGCGTGACCGATCACTATGATCGCCGCAAAGCCATGCGCCATCTGAACTCCAAGGAAGTCGTGATTTTCGCGGCCGGTACCGGCAACCCGTTTTTCACCACGGATTCGGCTGCCTGCCTGCGTGCAATCGAAATCGATGCCGATGTTGTGCTCAAGGCGACCAAGGTCGATGGCGTCTACACCGCTGACCCATTCAAAGACCCGCATGCCGAGAAGTTCGATCATCTGACCTACGATGAAGTGCTGGATCGCAAGCTGGGTGTAATGGATCTGACGGCGATTTGCCTGTGCCGCGACCACAACATGCCGCTGCGCGTATTTAACATGAACAAGCCCGGCGCCCTGCTGAACATCGTGCATGGCGGCGCTGAAGGAACCCTGATCGAGGAAGTTCAACAATGATCAACGAAATCAAGAAAGACGCTCAGCAGCGCATGCAGAAATCGCTCGAATCCTTGAGCCATGCATTCGGCCAGATTCGTACCGGCAAGGCTCACCCGAGCATTCTGGGCAGCGTGATGGTGCCTTACTATGGTGCTGATACCCCGTTGAGCGGTGTTGCCAACGTCACGGTGAAAGATTCCCGTACCCTGCAAGTCGTGCCATTCGAGCGCAACATGCTCACGGCAATCGACAAGGCGATCCTGAACGCAGGCCTGAACCTCAACCCGACCAACCTGGGTGAGCTGCTGTTGATCTCCATGCCGGCCTTGACTGAAGAAACGCGCAAGGGTTTCACCAAGCAGGCGCGCAGTGCCGCTGAAGATGCCCGTGTTGCCGTGCGCAACATTCGTCGCGATGCATTGGGTGACCTCAAGAAGCTGGTCAAGGACAAGGAAATCAGCGAGGACGAGGAGCGTCGCGCGGCTGCCGAGATTCAGAAACTGACCGACAAGGCCGAGTCTGATATCGACGTTGCCACCAAAGCAAAAGAAGCGGACCTGATGGCCGTATAAGGGTCGCGTTTCAATGGACAAGACGAAGCAGACTGCACCGTCCGCGGTGCCGCGCCATGTCGCGATCATCATGGATGGTAACAATCGCTGGGCGAAAAAACGCTTTATGCCGGGAGTCGCCGGGCATAAAGCGGGTGTGGATGCTGTGCGTGCGGTCATCGAGGTGTGTGCCGAGGCGGGTGTCGAAGTTTTGACCCTGTTTGCATTCTCCAGTGAGAACTGGCAGCGCCCGGCCGATGAGGTCAGCGCCCTGATGGACTTGTTCTTCAAGGCCTTGCGTCGCGAGGCCAAGCGGTTGAATGACAACAACATCAGTTTGCGCATCATTGGCGACCGTTCGCGGTTTCACCCGGAACTTCAGGCTGCCATGCGTGAGGCTGAGGCCATGACGGCCGGTACCAATCGCTTTGTCCTGCAAATCGCAGCCAACTACGGCGGTCAATGGGATATCGCGCAAGCCGCACAGCGACTGGCGCGAGAAGTCCAGGCCGGGCATTTGCGTCCGGAAGACATTACGCCGGATCTGTTGCAAACCTGCCTGGCCACCGGTGATCTGCCATTGCCGGATTTGTGCATTCGCACCGGTGGTGAGCATCGGATCAGTAATTTCCTGCTGTGGCAGCTGGCCTATGCCGAGCTGTACTTCTCCGACCTGTTCTGGCCGGACTTCAAACACGACGCCATGCGTAATGCGTTGGCCGATTTCGCATCCCGCCAGCGTCGTTTCGGTAAGACGAGCGAGCAGGTTGAGGCTGGAGCCCGGGTTTAATGCTTAAACAACGAATCATCACTGCGCTGATCCTTCTGCCGATAGCCTTGTGCGGGTTCTTCCTGCTCGAAGGTTCGGGATTTGCGCTGTTCATCGGGCTGGTTGTTACCCTGGGGGCGTGGGAGTGGGCGCGTCTGGCGGGCTTCGAGTCTCAGCCAATGCGCGTTGTCTATGCCGCCCTGGTCGCGTTGATGTTGTTTGTCATGCATATCCTGCCCGGCCTTGCACCCTGGGTGCTGGGGGCGTCGGTGATTTGGTGGGGGGTTGCCACCTGGCTGGTGTTGACGTATCCGCGCTCCAGCGATTACTGGGCCAGTGCGGCCTGCAAGCTGGCGGTCGGGTTGTTGATCCTGTTGCCGGCCTGGCAGGGCCTGGTCCAGATCAAGCAGGAGCCGCTGGGTAACTGGCTGATCCTGGCGGTGATGGTCCTGGTCTGGGCAGCCGATATCGGCGCCTACTTTTCCGGTCGGACTTTCGGCAAGCGCAAGTTGGCGCCGCTGGTCAGTCCTGGCAAGAGCTGGGAAGGCGTCTACGGTGGTTTGGTCCTGAGTCTGTTCATCACCGTGCTAGTCGGTTTTTTTCGTGACTGGACCGTTGCTCAGTTGTTCAAGGGGTTGATCGGTGCTGCGGTCATCGTGTTCATTTCGGTCGTTGGCGACCTCACCGAAAGCATGTTCAAGCGCCAGTCCGGGATAAAGGACAGCAGTAATCTGCTGCCGGGGCACGGCGGCGTCATGGATCGGATCGATAGCCTGACGGCAGCCATTCCCGTGTTTGCCGTGCTGTTGTGGATGGCTGCGCCATGAGTCGCCCTCAGCAGATCACCGTTCTGGGGGCGACCGGCTCGATTGGCCTGAGCACCCTCGATGTCATCGCACGCCATCCCGGGCGCTATCAGGTTTTCGCGCTGAGCGGTTATTCGCGCTTGAGTGAATTGCTGGCGCTTTGTGTGCGTCATGCTCCGCAATTTGCCGTGGTGCCTGAGCTCGGTGCTGCCCGAGCGTTGCAGGATGACTTGAGCGCGGCGGGCCTTTCGACTCGCGTGCTCGTGGGCGAGGAGGGGTTGTGTCAGATTGCAGCCGCCCCGGAAGTCGACGCGGTCATGGCGGCCATTGTCGGTGCCGCAGGTTTGCGCCCGACGCTGGCAGCTGTGGAGGCGGGCAAGAAAATCCTGCTGGCCAACAAGGAAGCGCTGGTCATGTCCGGTGCGTTGTTCATGCAGGCCGTGCGCAAGAGCGGGTCGGTCCTGCTGCCGATCGACAGCGAGCACAATGCGATTTTTCAGTGCATGCCTCAGGATTTCTCCCGTGGTCTGGGCGCCGTCGGTGTGCGTCGGATTTTGCTGACGGCCTCCGGTGGCCCGTTTCGCCAAACGCCAGTGTCAGAGTTGGCGCATGTGACGCCAGAGCAGGCCTGCGCTCACCCGAACTGGTCCATGGGCCGCAAGATTTCGGTCGATTCGGCCAGCATGATGAACAAGGGGCTTGAACTGATCGAAGCCTGCTGGCTGTTCGATGCCAAGCCGTCCCAGGTTGAAGTGGTGATTCACCCGCAGAGTGTGATTCATTCACTGGTCGACTATATCGATGGCTCGGTCCTTGCCCAGTTGGGCAATCCGGATATGCGCACGCCCATCGCCAATGCACTGGCGTGGCCGGAACGAATCGATTCCGGCGTGTCGCCGCTGGACCTGTTTGCCATTGCGCGCCTGGATTTTCAGGCGCCCGACGAAGAGCGTTTTCCTTGCCTGCGCCTGGCTCGCCAGGCCGCCGAGGCGGGCAATAGCGCACCGGCAATGCTCAATGCAGCCAATGAGGTTGCTGTGGCGGCGTTTCTCGACGGACGGGTTCGCTACCTGGAAATCGCGAGTATCATCGAGGAAACACTGAATCTCGAGCCTGTGGTGGCCGTGAATGATCTCGAAGCGGTATTCACGGCGGATGCGAAAGCACGTGAGCTGGCCGGGCAATGGCTGAGACGTCACGGGCGTTAGGTGTTGTAATGCGTCAGTCCGGGCGGCACCGGTCAGGAATGCGGAGAAAGTAGATGAGCGCACTCTATATGATTGTCGGCACCCTGGTGGCACTGGGCGTGCTGGTCACCTTCCACGAGTTCGGCCACTTCTGGGTCGCGCGCCGCTGTGGGGTCAAAGTGCTGCGTTTCTCCGTGGGCTTCGGCATGCCTCTGCTGCGCTGGCACGATAAACAGGGTACTGAGTTCGTGGTGGCCGCCATCCCGCTGGGTGGCTACGTGAAAATGCTCGACGAGCGCGAGGGCGAAGTCCCGGTCGAGCAGCTGGGTCAAGCCTTCAACCGCAAGTCCGTCCGTCAGCGCATCGCCATCGTGGCGGCAGGCCCGATTGCCAACTTTCTGTTGGCCATGGCGTTCTTCTGGTTCGTGGCCATGCTCGGCAGCGAGCAGGTGCGCCCGGTCATCGGTGCCGTAGAGTCCGGCAGTATCGCTGCCAGGGCGGGGCTGGGAGCAGGGCAGGAAATCATTTCCATTGATGGTGAGCCTACCTCGGGCTGGGCCGCTGTGAACCTGCAGTTGGTTCGGCGTCTTGGAGAAAGCGGTTCCCTGCAGATTCTGGTGCGTGAACAGGGCTCGACGGTCGATTCTCCCCGAGAGCTGGCCCTGGATAACTGGCTCAAGGGGGCCGATGAGCCTGATCCGATCCACTCTCTGGGTATTCGTCCATGGCGGCCGGCACTGCCACCTGTTCTGGCCGAGCTTGATCCAAAAGGCCCGGCACAGGCTGCCGGGTTGAAGACGGGGGATCGGCTGCTCGCACTTGACGGCAAGGCTCTGGATGACTGGCAGCAAGTGGTCGATACCGTTCGTATGCGTCCGGATACCAGAATCATGCTGCGGGTTGAGCGCGATAATGCTCAAATCGATGTCCCGGTCACGCTGGCTGCCCGCGGCGATAAAAAGACGCCAAGCGGCTATCTTGGGGCAGGTGTGAAGGCGGTCGACTGGCCGCCCGAAATGATTCGCGAGGTCAGTTACGGACCCCTGGCCGCGATCGGCGAAGGGGCGGCCCGCGCAATCGTCGATCCGCTGACATTGCCCATGTGTTCGCCGATTGGTGATGGCGCGGCAGCCGTCATTGTGGTCAGCGAGCGCAAGG
>NZ_JBNNVQ010000181.1:0-5240 GCF_050280625.1 Pseudomonas sp. NPDC089569 | reverse complement strand
TGTTGTTTGTCCTGAAAGGGTGTCATTACCGATCTTTGAAGTTAGATGATGTGCATTGTTCAAGTTTTTTCCAAATACCACGGATTTAGCTAAATAGGTATACGCCGTGTATCATACACGCACGCGATTTTTGGGGCCATTTATGCGGATCATCAGTGTGAACGTCAATGGTATTCAGGCTGCAGTCGAGCGAGGTTTGCTCAGTTGGCTGCAGGCACAGAATGCCGACGTCATCTGCCTGCAGGACACCCGTGCCTCCGCCTTTGAACTGGACGATCCAGCCTTCCAACTGGATGGATACTTCCTTTATGCCTGCGACGCCGAAGTCCCCGCCCAAGGTGGCGTGGCTTTGTACTCGCGGTTGCAGCCGAAGGCTGTCATCAGCGGTCTCGGTTTCGAGACAGCCGACCGCTACGGGCGCTACCTGCAAGCAGATTTCGACAAAGTCAGTATTGCAACCTTGTTGCTTCCGTCCGGCATGAACGGCGATGAAGACTTGAATCAGAAGTTCAAGCTCATGGACGACTTCGCCAAGTACCTGGACAAGCAACGGCGCAAACGCCGCGAGTACATTTATTGTGGCTCGCTGTACGTGGCGCAACAGAAGCTGGACATCAAGAACTGGCGCGACAGCCAGCAATCCCCGGGCTTCCTGGCACCTGAACGGGCCTGGATGGACGAGATTGTCGGCAACATGGGTTATGTCGATGCCCTGCGCGAAGTCAGCCGCGAAGGCGACCAGTACAGCTGGTGGCCGGACAACGAACAGGCCGAAATGCTCAACCTGGGCTGGCGCTTCGACTACCAGATCCTGACCCCGGGCCTGCGCCGCTTCGTACGCAGCGCACGCCTGCCGCGTCAGCCACGGTTCTCGCAGCATGCACCGCTGATCGTGGACTACGACTGGACGCTGACGATCTGATCGTCGCATCACAGGCACAAAAAAGCCGACATCACTGTCGGCTTTTTTGTGGGCGCTAATTGCTTTCCTGTAGGAGCGAGCAAGCTCGCGATGGTCGTTAACGAAAACGCTGGATACCTGACACCCAGCGGTGTTCTCTCGTCCATCGCGAGCATGCTCGCTCCTACAGGGAAAGCAGTGGTTATTTGATCAATCGCCAGGTGAACGGATATCGATAGGGCTGCCCTTCATTCGCCTTCACCCCGGCAATGATGGTCAATACCAGCGCTCCGATAGCGATCAGGCCAAACAGGAAGAACCCGATAATCACCACCATCAGCAGAAAACAAATGGCTGAGGCAATGGCGACGGTGATCTGAAAGTTCAGCGCCTCCTTGCCTTGAGCATCGATGAAGGGGTCCATCTCCCGTTTCATCTGCCACAGGATCAGCGGACCGATCAGCGTGCCGAACGGAACCCAGATCCCCAGCAAGGCGGACAAGTGACAAAACATGGCCCACTGGCGCACCTCATGGCTCGGCGTGGGCAGCGGCAGCTGTTCATCACTCATGATGTCCTCCTTGCGTGGAACCTTCCGGTCAGTCAGCCAGTGCGGCCTTCTGCAGATCGAAAATCTCGCTCATGCCCTTCTTCGCCAGCTCCAGCATGGCGTTCAACTCTTCAGGCTGGAACGGTGCACCTTCGGCAGTACCCTGGACTTCGATGAAGCCGCCGGTGCTGGTCATCACCACGTTCAGGTCGGTCTCGGCAGCCGAATCTTCCAGATAGTCGAGGTCGAGTACGGCTTCGCCCTGGTACATGCCCACCGAAACGGCACCGATCATTTGCTTGAGCGGGTCGCCGCCTTTCAGGCCGCCGCGCTTCTTGATCACTTTCAGGGCATCGACCAGTGCAACCATGGCGCCGGTGATGGACGCGGTACGGGTACCACCATCAGCCTGGATAACGTCGCAATCGACATACAGGGTGACGTCGCCCAGCTTGGACATGTCCAGCGCCGCGCGCAGGGAACGGCCGATCAGGCGCTGGATTTCCAGGGTACGACCACCTTGCTTGCCGCGACTGGCTTCACGCTGGTTACGTTCGCCGGTAGCGCGCGGCAGCATGCCGTACTCGGCGGTCAGCCAACCCTGGCCCTGGCCTTTGAGGAAGCGCGGCACGCCATTCTCGACACTGACGGTGCAAATGACCTTGGTATCACCGAACTCGACCAGCACGGATCCCTCGGCGTGTTTGGTGTAGTTGCGGGTAATGCGGATCGAGCGGAGCTGATCGGCAGCGCGACCACTTGGACGTTTCATAAGGGATACCTGTACGTGGACGGAAAACTGCGGAGCATTATAGAGCCGCCAGCCACGCGTGGGCACTTCTAAAAATAAAACGGCGACGACCGAAGGCTCTGGACAGCCCGTCGCCGACGGCCTGCAGCCGTTTGTCACACCGTGTGTTTGGGCGCATCCACGCCACTGCGCTACAATCCTGCGCCTTTGCTGCCAGTCGGCTTAAATTCATTGATATCGGATTGCCGAAACCTCGGTTACGGACCGATCTGCATTGCGAGGTATCTCCATGGTGCACAGCATGACCGCCTTCGCCCGCGTCGAAAAAGCCGGCATCCAGGGCACCCTGAGCTGGGAACTGCGCTCGGTCAACAGCCGCTACCTGGAACCCCACTTGCGCCTGCCGGAAACCTTTCGCGACCTCGAAGGCGCTGTCCGCGAAGCACTGCGCCAGGGCGTATCCCGGGGCAAGCTCGAATGCACGCTGCGCTTCACCGAAGAAAACACCGGAAAGCCTTTGCAGGTGGACCAGGATCGCGCAGCGCAACTGGTCGCCGCCGCCGAGACCATCGCCGGCCTGATCAAGAATCCCGCAGCACTGAACCCCCTCGAAGTCCTGGCCTGGCCTGGCGTGCTGGTGGGCGACGCGATCGACCCGCAAGCCCTGAACGCCGAGGCGCTGGCATTGTTCAATCAGGGCCTGAAGGAGCTCAAGGCCGGCCGCGAGCGCGAAGGCGCGGAACTGGCACGACTGATCAATGATCGCCTGACCTCCATTGAAGAAGACGTGGTGACCCTGCGCGAGCTCGTCCCGCAAATGCTCGCCGCGCAACGCCAGAAAGTCCTCGACCGCTTTGCCGACATGAAGGCGGAGATGGACCCGCAACGCCTGGAGCAGGAAATGGTCATGCTCGCGCAAAAAAGCGACGTGGCCGAAGAACTGGATCGCCTGAGCACTCACATCATCGAAGTTCGCCGGGTACTCAAGTCCGGCGGTGCGGCCGGACGCCGCCTGGACTTCCTGATGCAGGAGCTCAACCGCGAAGCCAACACACTGGGCTCCAAAGCCTTCGACCCACGCAGCACACAGGCTGCGGTCAACCTCAAGGTGTTGATCGAGCAGATGCGCGAACAAGTGCAGAATATTGAGTAAGGCAATCCCGACATGACCCACAGCACCGGCACTCTCTACATCATTTCCGCGCCTTCGGGCGCCGGCAAGACCAGCCTCGTCAAGGCCCTGATCGATGCGGATTCGTCGATCCGCGTTTCCGTATCCCACACCACCCGTGCCATGCGCCCTGGCGAAGTGGACGGCGTGAACTATCACTTCGTATCTCGCGAAGCGTTCGTGAAAATGGGTGAGCACGGCGACTTTCTGGAACGTGCCGAGGTTTTCGGCAACCTGTACGGCACCTCGCAGAGCCATCTGCAACAAACCCTGGACGATGGCCACGACCTGATTCTGGAAATCGACTGGCAAGGTGCCGAGCAAGTACGCAAGCTGATGCCGCAGGCCCGTTCGATTTTCATTCTGCCGCCTAGCCAGCAGGCCTTGCGTCAGCGCCTGACCAATCGTGGCCAGGACAGCGACGAGATCATCGAAGGCCGGATGCGTGAAGCGGTCAGCGAGATGAGCCACTATGTCGACTACGACTATCTGATCATCAACGATGATTTTGCCCACGCGCTGGACGATCTGAAGGCGATTTTCCGCACCAATCAGCTGCAACAAAAACGCCAGCAACAGCGTCACGGCAAATTGCTGGCCGAATTGCTCGGCTGATCAACACTTCCCAAAACCGCTGCAAGGGCTTTACATTGGTGCTTGCAGCGCGTTGAAGGAGCTGATCAAAAAATCAGCGCTTCCCTAATCGCTGGTGATTTTTTAAACTGTTGAGTCCGCTCGCCCATCCGGGCAACGCGCATACTGCATTTGCTACGAGGAAGACCATGGCCCGCGTAACCGTTGAAGACTGCCTAGAACACGTGGATAACCGCTTTGAGCTGGTCATGCTCTCTACCAAGCGTGCCCGTCAACTGGCCACCGGCGGCAAAGAGCCGAAAGTAGCCTGGGAAAACGACAAGCCTACCGTTGTTGCCCTGCGTGAAATCGCTGAAGGCCTGATCGACTACGCAGCTATCGCCGAAGCCGAAATCGTTGAAGATGAACCGCTTTTTGCTGCATTCGAGGACGAGTCCAACGAGGCCGTCTAAGCCTATGCCTGGTCGACGTGGTACGGCGCGGGATCACAGCTTGCGGCAGGAGTTATCATGCCGAGCATAGACGCCCTCGCCGATCGCTTATCGGCCTACCTCGGCAAGGACCAGGTCAATCTGGTCCGCCGAGCGTATTTCTACGCCGAACAGGCGCACGACGGCCAACGCCGCCGCAGCGGTGAGGCGTACGTCACGCACCCACTCGCGGTAGCGAACATCCTTGCCGACATGCATATGGACCATCAGAGCCTGATGGCGGCCATGCTGCATGACGTGATCGAAGACACCGGCATTGCCAAGGAAGCGCTTCAAGCGCAATTCGGCGAGACCGTGGCCGAACTGGTCGACGGAGTCAGCAAACTGACTCAGATGAACTTCGAGACCAAGGCCGAGGCCCAGGCCGAAAACTTCCAGAAAAAGGCCATGGCCATGGCCCGCGACATTCGCGTGATCCTGGTCAAGCTGGCCGACCGCCTGCACAACATGCGCACGCTGGAAGTGCTGTCCGGCGAAAAACGCCGGCGCATCGCCAAGGAAACCCTGGAAATCTATGCACCCATCGCCAATCGACTGGGCATGCACGCTGTCCGCATAGAATTCGAAGACCTCGGCTTCAAGGCCATGCACCCGATGCGTTCCGCGCGGATCTACCAGGCCGTCAAGCGCGCCCGGGGCAACCGCAAGGAAATCGTCAACAAGATCGAAGAATCCCTCAGCCACTGCCTGGCCATCGACGGCATCCAGGTCACCGGCCGAGATGAAGATCTTGGTGCCGGACACTTTGTAGGAACCGTCGGCCTGAGGTTCGGCCTTGGTGC
>NZ_JBNNVQ010000180.1:0-5381 GCF_050280625.1 Pseudomonas sp. NPDC089569 | reverse complement strand
CGACAAGCACCGCCACCAGGATAACGGGGAGGCAGGCGATTGCCGCGAACGCCCATGTCAGCTTCTGTTTGATCCTTCTAACTGGCGCACTTCGTAGGTGAGCTTGTCGAGGAACTGCATGCGCCGCATCAGGCGCTCGGCCCGTTCGCGTTGCGCGGCATCGTTCCAGCAAGCTGCGAAGCTTTGGTTCAGTTCATCCTGGGCAGCCTTCAGCCGGCGCTTGAACGCAGCAACCCCCGACAAGTCGGCGCTGTCCTGCAGATCTTCGAGCTCTTCGCGCAACTCCATCTGCTGCAGAAGAAACTCCGGATCATGCACGGTGACTTCCAGCGGCAGCTCGCCACCGCTCAAGGCGAGCAGGTAACGCGCACGCTTGGGCGGACTCTTGAGCGTCTGGTAGGCCTCGTTGAGGCTTGCCGATTGCTCCAGCGCCAGCCGCTGCTCACGCTCGGTTGCGTCGGCAAAACGGTCAGGATGAACGCTGCGCGCCAGCTCGCGATAGCGCGAAGCCAGCTGATCGAGATCCAGATTGAAACTCGGTTGCAGCTCGAATAAAGCGAAATGACAAGGAGTACCCACAAGCAGCCTCAGATATTGAAGCTTTCGCCGCAGCCACACTCACCGCGCACGTTGGGGTTGTTGAACTTGAAGCCTTCGTTCAACCCTTCCTTGACGAAATCGAGCTCGGTGCCGTCCAGGTAGGCCAGGCTTTTCGGGTCGATGATCACTTTCTCGCCGTGACTTTCGAACACCTGATCCTCTGCAACCACTTCGTCGACAAACTCCAGCACATAGGCGAGGCCGGAGCAGCCCGTGGTGCGAACACCCAGGCGGATCCCCTCACCTTTGCCGCGCCCGTCTAGCGAGCGGCGCACGTGCCGTGCAGCCGCTTCTGTCATGCTGATAGCCATCGTCGACTCCTTACTCGTCGCCAAATTCCGAACGTCAGATCAAGCCTTTCTTCTGCTTGTAGTCACGAACAGCCGCCTTGATGGCGTCTTCTGCGAGTACGGAGCAGTGAATTTTCACTGGCGGCAGGGCCAGTTCTTCAGCCAGCTGGGTGTTCTTGATGGTTTCCGCCTCGTCCAGCGTCTTGCCCTTCATCCACTCGGTGGCGAGGGAGCTGGAAGCGATGGCCGAACCGCAGCCATAGGTCTTGAACTTGGCGTCTTCGATGATGCCTGCGTCGTTGACCTTGATCTGCAGGCGCATGACGTCGCCGCAAGCCGGAGCGCCGACCATGCCGGTGCCGACGTCGGGATCTTCCGCGTCCATCTTGCCGACGTTGCGCGGGTTTTCGTAGTGGTCGATGACCTTTTCGCTGTAAGCCATGATTCTCAATCCTCACTCATCAGGGCCGCTCTTGAGGCCCTGCAGTTCCGCTTGCGTCAGTCGCCGCGGAGCTACAGGAGCTGTATTCGGCGGCTTCTATATTTAGTGTGCCGCCCACTCGATCTTCGAGATATCGACGCCGTCTTTGTACATGTCCCACAGCGGCGACAGAGCGCGCAGCTTGGTAACGGCCTCGCAGACTTTCTGCGCGGCGTAGTCGATTTCTTCTTCGGTGCTGAAACGGCCGAAGGTGAAACGGATCGAGCTGTGTGCCAGTTCGTCGTTGCGACCCAGGGCGCGCAGTACATACGAAGGCTCGAGCGATGCCGAGGTGCAGGCCGAACCGGACGAAACCGCCAGATCCTTGAGCGCCATGATCAGCGACTCGCCTTCGACGTAGTTGAAGCTCAGGTTCAGGTTGTGCGGAACGCGGGCGGTCAGGCTGCCGTTGACGTACAGCTCTTCCAGATGCTCGACCTGCTTGTAGAAACGGTCGCTCAAGGCTTTGATGCGCGCGTTCTCGGCAGCCATGTCTTCCTTGGCCACACGGAAGGCTTCACCCATGCCGACGATCTGGTGGGTCGCCAACGTACCGGAACGCATGCCGCGCTCGTGACCGCCACCGTGCATGGTCGCCTCGATGCGAACACGCGGCTTGCGGCTCACGTACAGGGCACCGATGCCTTTAGGGCCATAGGTCTTGTGGGCGGAGAACGACATCAGGTCGACTTTCAGTTTTTGCAGGTCGATGTCGACCTTGCCGGTGGACTGAGCGGCGTCGACGTGGAACAGGATGCCCTTGGAACGGGTCAGCTCGCCGATGGCGGCGATGTCGTTGATGGTGCCGATTTCGTTGTTCACGTGCATGACCGAAACCAGGATGGTGTCGTCACGCAGCGCGGCTTCAACCATCTCCGGGGTCACCAGGCCGTCTTCACGAGGCTCGATGTAGGTCACTTCGAAACCTTCGCGCTCCAGTTGGCGCATGGTGTCGAGGACAGCCTTGTGTTCGATCTTGGTGGTGATCAGGTGCTTGCCTTTGGTGGCATAGAAATGTGCCGCACCCTTGATTGCCAGGTTGTCGGATTCGGTGGCGCCGGAGGTCCAGACGATTTCACGCGGGTCGGCGTTGACCAGGTCGGCCACCTGACGACGGGCGTTTTCTACGGACTCTTCAGCTTTCCAGCCAAACACGTGGGAACGGGACGCCGGGTTACCGAAGTTTCCGTCGACCAGCAGGCATTCACTCATCTTTTGCGCGACACGCGGATCAACCGGGGTAGTCGCAGAGTAATCAAGGTAAATCGGCAATTTCATGGACTATCTCCTAAATCAGGCTGGCTGGCGCGCCGTTAGCTCTGTGGCTGTCATTCGACGGCGGACGCTTCAATCTTGTCCAGGCGCGGCGCCTTGCTGTTGCAACGACGCTGGTCCTGGCGCTGGGCTACTTCTTGTACCTCACGGCGAGTCACAAGATCAGCCAAGCTGATACCGCTCAGAAATTCGTGAATTTGCAGGCTGAGATCGCACCACAGGTGGTGGGTCAGGCAGGTGTCGCCCGAGTGGCAATCACCCTGCCCCTGGCATTTGGTGGCGTCGACCGATTCGTTCACCGCATCGATCACCTGGGCGACCTGGATACCCTGCATGTCGCGCGACAGCTGGTAACCGCCACCTGGTCCACGGACGCTGGACACCAGATTGCTGCGGCGCAGCTTGGCGAAAAGCTGCTCGAGGTAGGACAGGGAGATGCCTTGGCGCTCGGAGATATCGGCCAGGGACACGGGCCCGTGCTGCGCGTGCAACGCCAGATCAAGCATGGCGGTCACGGCGTATCGGCCTTTTGTAGTCAGTCGCATGGACAATTACCACGGAGTTCGGAATGGGGCGAGTATGCAATTCCTGAGTATTTAAGTCAACTATAAGACCTAGTACTTTAGTCAGGTTTACCCGCAAAGAGCGGGCGCATCATATCAGGGTCTGCGGCCTAATGGCACACCGCTGAGCGCTGCGCCATTACCTGAAAGCGACCCGCACAAGAGCCCGCGATCAAACGGCCTTGCTTTCGTCCTTGCCTTTTACGCAAGCGAAGTCTTCTTCGCGCAGCTCAGGCAGATCCTTGGCGCAGTAGTTACTGCCCAGATCCTTGAGCGCTCCGCACATCCCCTCCAGACGCCCGTCAACCGCCTGCAGGTGATCGAGCAACTGGCCGATGGCGCGGGCCACCGGGTCCGGCATGTCTTCGCTGACGCCGTAGGCATCGAAACCGATCTTCTCGGCCATGGCCTTGCGCTTGGCATCCTGCTCGTCATCGGACTTGACGATGATCCGCCCTGGAATCCCGACCACCGTCGCCCCAGGCGGAACAGCCTTGGTGACCACGGCATTGGAGCCGACCTTAGCCCCGGCACCGACCGTGAACGGCCCAAGCACCTTGGCGCCCGCACCGACGACCACGCCGTCTTCGAGCGTGGGGTGGCGCTTGCCCTTGTTCCAGCTGGTACCGCCCAGGGTCACGCCCTGATAAAGGGTGACGTCATTGCCGATTTCGGCAGTTTCACCAATGACAATGCCCATGCCATGATCAATAAAGAAGCGCCGGCCGACCTTGGCACCCGGGTGGATTTCGATCCCGGTTAACCAGCGACCGAAGTTCGAGACCAGACGCGCCAGCCATTTCAGGTCCGCCTGCCACAGCATCGAAGACAGGCGATGGATCCAGATGGCATGCATGCCCGGATAGCAAGTCAGGACTTCAAAAGCGTTACGCGCCGCCGGGTCTCGGTGGAATACGCTCTGGATATCTTCACGCAAACGCTCGAACATCATTAATCCTTCCGCTTGATAAGCTCACCACGGGCCGCTTTCTGGGTTTCCGTGAGGATGCCACGCAATATATTCATTTCCGCCCGACTGACCGAGCTGCGTCCGTACAACCGGCGCAGGCGCGCCATCAAGTGCCTTGGCTTTTCCGGATCGAGAAACTCTATCGCCACCAGGGTTTGCTCCAGGTGCTCGTAGAATCGCTCCAGCTCGTCCATGGTCGCCAACTCACCGCTCTTGGTGGACGCCACCTCTTCCTTCTCGACCTTGCTCGGCTGACCTTCAGCCGCCAGCCAGGCCAGGCGCACTTCATAGCTCAACACCTGCACCGCCGCCCCGAGGTTCAGCGAACTGAACGTTGGGTCCGATGGAATGTGCACGTGATAGTGACATCGCTGCAGCTCTTCATTAGTCAGCCCGGAATCTTCGCGACCGAACACCAGTGCAATCTCGGCGCCTTGCGCGGCCTCCTCGACCACTTTCGCTCCACACTCACGAGGATCGAGCAGCGGCCAGGGAATCCGACGATCACGCGCACTGGTACCCAGCACAAGATTGCAGCCGACCAATGCATCTTCCAAGGTGGCGACGACTTGCGCTTTTTCAAGGATGTCTCCGGCACCTGACGCGCGAGCATCGGCTTCGTGATGCGGAAACAGTCGTGGCTCGACCAGCACCAGCCGCGACAGACCCATGTTCTTCATGGCGCGCGCGGCCCCGCCGATATTGCCCGGATGGCTGGTATTGACCAGGACGACACGAATGTTATGCAGCAAGGGAGGCGCTCTCGAACACGATAATCGGGAGCGGAATCTTACAGCTGTAGCTACCGTTAAGCCATGAAAGCGAATGTCGTCCTTCACCTGTAGAAACTTTCTGATAGAATGCCCGGCTTTCTTTAACAACCTTAGGTGACACATCCATGCAGCCCATGCTGAATATCGCGCTGCGCGCCGCCCGCGCCGCCAGTGAATTGATTTTCCGCTCCATCGAGCGCCTGGATACCATCAAGGTTGACGAAAAAGACGCCAAGGATTACGTATCCGAGGTGGATCGCGCCGCCGAACAGAAAATCATCGACGCCCTGCGCAAGGCTTACCCGAATCATTCGATCATGGGTGAAGAAACCGCCAACAACTTCTATGCCACCGGTACCCGCACCGATCGTGGTCTGGAAGCCATCACCCTGGCGATTCCGCCAACGCCGGGCCGCTCGATTGTCAAAC
>NZ_JBNNVQ010000179.1:0-5390 GCF_050280625.1 Pseudomonas sp. NPDC089569 | reverse complement strand
GACCGACAGTCTTCCCGAGAACGCGACGTGTAACCTGAAATACGTTCACCGCTCTTACCAAGGCGATGAAGTTGACTCGCCAATCACTACGTTTTCCCGCGCTGGTGTCGTCCGGATTGTCGTTCCACGCCACCAGCCAGTGACCATGGGCAGCGCTCTTGGGCAGCAGGTGAGTGCAACCACCTTTTTCCAGGGCCAGGTCGACGGAGACGGCCTGAGCCTTGTCATCCTTCTGCTCCGACAACCAGCGCCATGCCAGCACGGCGCCCGGGCCGATGCCGCTGACCAGGGTCGCCGGTCCCTTGAGTTCCCGCAGGCCCGATTGCAGGGCGCGGCTTTGCAACAGGCAGTCCTTGGGCAGAATGACTTGCACGATCTGCGCCGAGCCGGTGCGGCTCAGGGTCATCAGTTGCTTGTCACTGAGTTTCTGGTCGTCATTGACCGCCACCAGCACCTGGGCGCGTGGCGTGGTGCCGGGAATGACACGGGTCATCGCTGCGCCGTCGGCCGGGGTCAGCTGTTCGAGGGTCGGTTCCGGTGCCGGGCGTTTGAGGTACCAGTAACCGCCACCGAGAATCACGGCCAGCACAATCAGTGCGACCAGGATGTACTTCAGGGAGCGTTGAATCATCAGCGTTTCACCAATCCAGTCAAGCCGCCCGCGATCAGGGCAGCAGTATCGGCCAGGGCAACCAGCGGATCGAGTCCGGCAGGCACGGCCATATAACGAGGTTCCCAGTCTGGCTGGAATTTGTCTTTGAAGCGGCGCAAGCCTTGGAAGTTGTAGAGCTGCTCACCACGGCGGAAAACCATCGAGCCCAGGCGCTGGGTCAGCGGTGCGCCGCGCCGGGGTTGAAGCCCCGACAATGGCACCATCCCCAGGCTGAAGCGCGCGTATCCATGATTTTTATAGTGTTGAATCAGGCCGACCATCATGAACTCCATGGTCAGCTTGGGGGCGTCCGGATGCGCGCGCATCAGGTCGAGGCTGGCCAGGTCATGGCCATAGGTCTCGAGCAGGTTGGCGAAGGCCACCGGGCGTCCTTCGAAGCGAATGACTGCAATGCGGAAATACTTGAGGTAATCATCGCTGAAACGACCGAGGGAGAAGCCTTTCTCGCGCACGTTCTTGCCGGTAAGCCAGGCATCGGAAATCACCTTGAGCTCGTCCATCGGCGCCTGGCCCGCGTCGAAGATCTCAAGGGAGAGTCCATCACGGGTGCCACGGTTCCAGGTGTAGCGCAGGTCTTTCATCTCCTTGCCCTTGGCTTCGAGATCAAAGCGCTTGAGATCGACCCGAGCTTCCTCACCGAGTTTGATCGCCGTCAGGCCGATGTCCATGTAGTAGGGCAGGTTTTCGGCGCGCACTTGATAGAACACGGGGCGAGCGTGGTGAACGTCGCACAGGTCGCGGAACTGCCAGATCATTTCCGCCCGCTGCTGGCCAGGGCCGATTGGGTCGTAAAGCGCTACCAGGCTGCGCCCCCGGCGGGCGTACATCAGATACGCTTCATCGTTGGGATGAAACAGCAGGGCCTTGTCCCCGGTCAGGGCCAGGCCGCCATCCGGCTGTGCCGACGCCATGAGGATTTTGCTCGCCCGCTCAAGTTCCTCGGCGGTCGGCAAGTGGATGACCGGGCGTGCGGTGCGCAACAGCCAGGTCAGCGACACCACCATCAGCAGCACCGCTGCACCGAGCAGTGAACGCAGGCCACGGGGAGCATCGGCGTCGAGAGTGAACTGCCACCAGAGCTGGTGGCTGTACGGAACGTCCTGATACGCAAACAGCAGCAGCCAGATCGATGCGCCGAGGACACACAGGCTGGCCACCAGATACAGCGGCGAGAACGGTACTTCAGTCAGACGGCTTGGGCGGTAGAAGGAGCGCCGGAAGACCCCGAGCAGGCTCGCGGTCAGGGTCATCAGGCAGGCTTCTTCCCAGTCGAAACCCTTGAGCAGCGAGAGCAGGGCGCCGACCAGCAGCAAAACAGTGGTCAGCATCCATGCGGCGGACAGCCGGCGACGCAAGCCCTGCGCCAGCAGCAGGCAGAGCACGCCAACCAGGCTGGCGCCAAAGTGCGAGGCGTCGACCAGGCGATGCGGAATCAGAAAGCCGATGTGCTCCAGGCGAGTATCGATTTCCGGGGTAGCCCCGGAAAACAGCAGCACCACGCCGGAGAGGAATACCAGCACCGAGAGGATCGGTGCCGCCAGGCCGGAAGCGGCGCGCAAGGTCTGGCGTGTCTGGAACAGGCGCTGACCTTCGTTGATCAGCAACAGCAGGCAGGCCACCAGCAGTGGCAGCACAACGTAAATCAGGCGATACAGCAGCAAGGCGGCCGCCAGTGGCGCGGCACCGAGCGTGTCGGAAAAGGCAGCGAGCAAAATCGCTTCAAATACCCCGACACCGCCGGGTACATGGCTGAGTACGCCAGCGGCCAGCGCCAGCAGGTAAACCAGCAGGAAAGCACCAAAGGGTGGCGCCTCCGGCAGCAACAGGTAGAGCACGGTGGCGGCAGCCGCTACATCCAGTGCGGTAATGAGCAGTTGCAGAAAGGTCAGGCGACGTCCCGGCAGGCGCAAGGTGCGGCGGCCGACCTTGACCAGCAGATTGTCCGCATAGGGTTGTTCCGGCAGGCGACGACGATAGATGCCGATGGCCAACACGGCAAACATCACCAGCACGACCGTCGCAAGGGTGCCCAGCAGGGTCTCGGACAGTCCCAACGCCGTAGAAGCGCCGGGCAGGTTGCTGAGGGTGGCCAGTGCGGCAAGCGGCGGCAAGGCGCAGCCGAGGGAGAGGCTGGCAAACAGCGTCATGCGGGCGACTTCGGTGGCACCCAGTCCGTGACGTGCATACAAACGGTAGCGAACCGAGCCGCCCGACAGCATCGAAAGGCCGATGGCATTGCCGATGGCGAACGCAGTGAAACCACCCAGTGCAAGTGTTCGCGGTGCCAGGTTCGCGCCGGCGTAACGACTGGCCGACCATTCGTAACCCAGCAAAATGATGAAACCTGCCACGGTCGCGCCCAGCGCACCGAGCAAGGCCGGTTTGGGGACTTCGAGGATCGAGTCGTGCAGAGCGTCCAGATCAAGTTCGCTCAGCAGGTGACGACAGGCAATCAGGGCGATCGCAAACAACAGCAAGGTAATGGCCAGGCCGATGGGCTGACGGTAATTGCTGATGAGATCGAGCAGACGCAACCGGTCGGCTTTGATCGGTTGTGTTGCTGTGACGGTGTCTTGTGAATCAGACGAGTTGGCGCGCATCAATCACCTCTTGGATTGTGCGCGACAGGATGGGGGTATCCAGCCAAGTTACCAATCCCTGTAGAAAAAAATAATCACAAATATTAACGCGTATCACCGAGTGGCGGTGATGACGCGAATCAGTCGTCGTAGAGGGCTGAGTCTGCGATTGAGCATAGACTGAACTCGGCGCATTGGTGACCCTCCGACGGCTCACCACACAGTGACAGATCATTGTTGCGAAAGGACTTTTTCAACAGATACAAAAAAGGCCACTCTTTCGAGTAGCCTTTTTCGACGTTTGGTTGCGGGAGCCGGATTTGAACCGACGACCTTCGGGTTATGAGCCCGACGAGCTACCAGGCTGCTCCATCCCGCGTCTGTGAGGCGGCATTCTATAGAGATACGCCAAGGTGTCAACCGTTAATCCGGGGTCTGGTCAAATAAACGCTAAAACGCGGCAAACGGTCGCAGGGTTGGCATAAGCTTCGGAAACTGAACGAGTTTTGATGCCAGCCAGGGTGCAGGGGATCGAGGGTATCGGTAAAACACGCGCGCACAAAAAAGGCCATTCTTTCGAATGGCCTTTTTCAGACGTTTGGTTGCGGGAGCCGGATTTGAACCGACGACCTTCGGGTTATGAGCCCGACGAGCTACCAGGCTGCTCCATCCCGCGTCTGTGAGGCGGCATTCTACAGAGGATCGACAGGCTGTCAATCGTTATTTCGTCAAAAACTCTTCAGGTTCAATTGCTTAGCTTGTTTATGGCACGCGCGATCTGCCTGGAAGGTAGGCGGGGCAAGGCTTCTGGCTCTATTGAAGAAGAGGCGGCGATTGAGAATCCAAATTTACAGGTCACTTTTCCTACGGTCGAAAAAGAACATTCAGAGTACTGGTGCTATATACAGGTCTCAGTGAGATACTGACTGTCCGACACGGCAAGGCGCCATTTCATCATTCTGCAACCGCGTTGATATGACCCAACGAAAAATCATCCACATCGATTGTGACTGCTTTTACGCCGCCATCGAGATGCGTGACGACCCGCGCCTGGCTGGAAAGCCTCTGGCAGTGGGTGGGGCGGCGGATCGGCGTGGAGTGATCGCGACCTGCAACTACGAAGCCCGTGCTTATGGTGTGCGTTCAGCCATGTCCTCGGGGCATGCGTTGAAGCTCTGTCCGGACCTGACCATCGTCAAGCCACGCATGGACGCGTACAGGGAAGCATCGAAGGAAATTCATACGATCTTTCGTGATTACACCGACATCATTGAGCCGCTTTCCCTCGATGAGGCGTACCTCGATGTGTCAGACAGTGTGCATTTCGCAGGGAGTGCGACGCGTATTGCGCAGGACATTCGTCGGCGGGTGTCCAACCAGTTGCACATCACTGTCTCGGCGGGTGTAGCACCGAACAAATTTCTCGCCAAAATCGCCAGCGACTGGAAAAAGCCCAATGGCCTGTTCGTCATCACGCCGGATCAGGTGGAGGATTTTGTCAGCGGCTTACCGGTCAGCAAGCTCCATGGGGTCGGCAAAGTCACCGCCGACAAGCTGGGCAAGCTTGGTATCGCTGATTGCGCACAATTGCGTGAGTGGGACAAATTGGCGCTGGTGCGCGAATTCGGCAGTTTTGGCGAGCGGCTCTGGAGTTTGTCCCGTGGCATTGATGATCGTCAGGTGCACAACGACAGTCGTCGTCAGTCGATCAGTGTCGAAAATACCTACGATACCGATCTGCCGAATCTATCGAGTTGTCTGGAGAAACTGCCGGAGCTATTGGAAACGCTGAAAACACGCATGGCACGCATCGACAGCAGTTACAGGCCCGGCAAGCCATTCGTCAAAGTGAAGTTCCATGACTTCACCCAGACCACGCTGGAGCAGGCGGGGGCAGGGCGGGATTTGGGTAGTTATCAACTATTGCTGACCCAAGCCTTCAACCGTGGAGGCAAGCCGGTACGGCTGTTGGGGGTGGGGGTGAGGCTGGAGGATTTGCGGGGCGGGTTTAAGCAGCTGGAGTTGTTTGAGCGGTAACTTGCAGCGGATGTCAGGACGCCTTCGCGGGCAAGCCTCGCTCCTACCGGTACAGCTGATGCCGGTTGAGAGATGGGTTGCCGCGCACCCTTTTACCAATA
>NZ_JBNNVQ010000178.1:0-5474 GCF_050280625.1 Pseudomonas sp. NPDC089569 | reverse complement strand
CCGTCGAGCTCCTCGAAAGACTTTTTTAGGAAATAGCAAACAAAATAGGCCGCGAATCATGCCGATGAGTTGAAGTCTTGTCAAGGGCGCTTGAAACGTTCCGCTAAGTGGTAGGCGTGGTGCGACGGGATATTTCTTTCCGGCGTGTGACCTGTAAACTCGCGAGCTTTGGCTCTGTGCTGTTGCGGCGCGGAGTATCGCACAAGTGGGCGCGTAGTTCGCCTGCTGTTTATCGACAGGCACAAAACTTTTCAATGAATTTGCTCAAATCGTTGGCCGCCGTCAGCTCTATCACGATGCTTTCCCGGATTCTCGGCTTCATCCGTGACACCTTGGTTGCGCGCACATTTGGCGCCGGAATGGCGACCGATGCCTTTTTTATCGCCTTCAAGTTACCCAACCTGCTACGACGCATTTTTGCCGAAGGCGCGTTTTCCCAGGCTTTCGTGCCGATTCTTGCCGAATATAAAAGCCAGAAGGGCGAGGAGGCGACGCGCACATTCATTGCCTATGTCTCGGGCCTGTTGACGCTGGTGCTGGCGCTGGTCACGGCGCTGGGCATGCTTGCCGCGCCCTGGGTCATTTGGGTGACGGCACCGGGTTTCGCCAATACCCCGGAAAAATTCGAGCTGACGTCCAGTCTGTTGAGGGTGACCTTTCCCTACATATTGCTGATATCCCTGTCCTCCCTGGCCGGGGCGATTCTCAACACCTGGAACCGTTTCTCGGTGCCGGCCTTTGTGCCGACGCTGCTTAACATCAGCATGATCATCTTTTCGCTGTTTCTGACACCGTACTTCAATCCGCCAGTCATGGCGTTGGGTTGGGCGGTGCTGGCGGGTGGTCTGGCGCAGTTGCTGTACCAGCTGCCTCACCTGAAAAAAATCGGCATGCTGGTGTTGCCACGACTCAATCTGCGCGACAGCGGCGTCTGGCGTGTGATGAAACAAATGCTGCCGGCAATTCTCGGTGTGTCGGTCAGCCAGATCTCGCTGATCATCAACACGATTTTCGCCTCGTTCCTGGTTGCCGGCTCCGTGTCCTGGATGTACTACGCCGACCGTTTGATGGAGCTGCCTTCCGGTGTTCTGGGCGTGGCTCTGGGGACGATCCTGCTGCCGACCCTGGCCAAAACCTACGCCAACAAGGATCGCCAGGAGTATTCGCGCATTCTCGATTGGGGGCTGCGGCTGTGCTTCGTGCTGGTATTGCCATGTGCCCTGGCGCTGGGAATCCTGGCCGAGCCGCTGACGGTTTCGCTGTTCCAGTACGGTCAGTTCAAGGCGTTCGATGCTGCCATGACCCAGCGGGCGCTCATCGCCTATTCGGTCGGCCTGCTCGGCATTATCGTGATCAAGGTGCTGGCGCCGGGCTTTTATGCGCAACAGAACATCAAGACTCCGGTGAAAATCGCGATTTTCACGCTGGTGGTCACTCAGTTGTTCAACCTGTTGCTGATCGGTCCGCTGGCCCACGCCGGCCTGGCGCTCGCGATCAGTGTTGGGGCATGCCTCAATGCGGGGCTGCTTTTCTATCAGTTGCGAAAGCAGCAGATGTACCAGCCGCAACCGGGGTGGGCAAAGTTCGGTTTTAAACTGCTGATTGCAGTGGCGGTGATGTCTGGCGTGTTGCTGGTCGGGATGCATTTCATGCCGGCGTGGGGGGAAGGGCAGATGTTCGAGCGTTTCCTGCGCCTGGGTGTCCTGGTGGTTGCCGGTGTGGTGGCCTATTTCGGCATGTTAGTGTTGTTGGGCTTCCGCTTGCGCGACTTCAATCGCAAGGCGTTGGGCTGATCATGGATCGGCATTGAAAACGGGCGGGCCGGCATTTTTGTCGGCTCGATTACTTTGGGTTACGGTGCTGCCTGTCGTCGGCCGCCGGGTGTGGTTATAATCGACCACTTTATGAGCAAGAAGCGCGTTATGCAGCTGGTTCGAGGCCTCCACAATCTGCGCCCCCAGCATCGGGGCTGTGTCGCCACTATTGGCAACTTTGACGGTGTACACCGTGGCCACCAGGCTATCCTGGCGCGGCTGCGCGAGCGTGCGCTTGAGTTGGGCGTACCCAGCTGCGTGGTGATTTTCGAGCCGCAGCCAAGGGAGTTTTTCGCTCCAGATACCGCGCCGGCGCGTCTTGCCCGCCTGCGGGATAAACTGCAACTTCTGGCCGCCGAAGGCGTCGACCGGGTGCTGTGCCTGGCGTTCAACCAGCGCCTGAGCAAGCTCAGCGCCAGTGAATTCGTCGATACCATTCTGGTGGACGGCCTGGGCGTGCAGCACCTTGAGGTCGGAGACGACTTCCGTTTCGGCTGTGACCGGGTAGGGGATTTCGACTTCCTGCAACATGCCGGCATCCAGCAGGGGTTCACCGTCGAAGCGGCACAGACTGTCGAGCTCGATGGTCTGCGCGTCAGCAGCACACAGGTGCGTACCGCGCTGGCGGCCGCCGACTTTGCCCTCGCCGAACGCCTGCTCGGTCGTCCGTACCGGATCGCCGGTCGCGTGTTGCACGGTCAGAAGCTGGCGCGGCAATTGGGTACGCGCACAGCCAACATACAACTCAAGCGCCGTCGCGTACCGTTCACCGGGGTTTACCTGGTGAACGTCGAGATCGACGGCAAGACCTGGCCCGGCGTCGCCAACATTGGCGTGCGGCCCACGGTTCAAGGTGATGGCAAGGCCCACCTGGAAGTGCATCTTTTGGATTTTGCCGGCGATCTGTACGACCGGCGTTTAACGGTGGTTTTCCACCACAAGCTGCGCGAAGAGCAGCGTTTCGCCTCTCTGGAGGCGCTGAAAACGGCGATCAACGCGGATGTCGCCGCCGCCCGTGCACTAGCCGCACCTAGCGCCCATCGCTAATGAAGAGCCTTAAATGACCGACTATAAAGCCACGCTAAACCTTCCGGACACCGCCTTCCCAATGAAGGCCGGCCTGCCTCAGCGCGAACCGCAGATTCTGCAGCACTGGGACAGCATTGGCCTGTACGGAAAGTTGCGCGAAATTGGCAAGGATCGTCCGAAGTTTGTCCTGCACGACGGTCCTCCCTACGCCAACGGCACGATCCACATCGGTCATGCGCTGAACAAGATTCTCAAGGACATGATCATCCGCTCGAAAACCCTGTCGGGCTTCGATGCGCCTTACGTACCGGGCTGGGACTGCCACGGCCTGCCGATCGAGCACAAGGTCGAGGTGACCCACGGCAAGAACCTGGGCGCGGACAAGACCCGCGAACTGTGCCGCGCCTATGCCTCCGAGCAGATCGAAGGCCAGAAGTCCGAGTTCATCCGCCTGGGTGTGCTGGGTGACTTCGCCAACCCGTACAAGACCATGGATTTCAAGAACGAGGCCGGAGAGATCCGCGCCTTGGCTGAAATCGTCAAGGGTGGTTTCGTGTTCAAGGGCCTCAAGCCCGTGAACTGGTGCTTTGACTGCGGATCGGCACTGGCCGAAGCGGAAGTCGAGTACGAAAACAAGAAATCCTCGACCATCGACGTGGCGTTCCCGATTGCCGATGAAGCCAAGCTGGCTGCCGCCTTCGGACTGCCTTCGCTGGCCAAGCCTGCTTCGATCGTGATCTGGACCACCACGCCATGGACCATCCCGGCCAACCAGGCGCTGAACGTCCATCCTGAATTCAACTATGCCCTGGTCGATATCGGCGACAAGCTGCTGGTGCTGGCCGAAGAACTGGTCGAATCGTGCCTGACGCGCTATGGCGTTGAAGGTTCGGTGCTGGCCACTGCTCCAGGCTCGGCGCTGGAACTGATCAACTTCCGTCACCCGTTCTACGACCGCCTGTCGCCGGTTTACCTGGCCGACTATGTGGAACTCGGCGCCGGCACCGGTGTGGTTCACTCCGCTCCGGCCTACGGCGTGGACGACTTCGTGACCTGCAAGAAATACGGCATGGTCAACGACGACATCCTCAATCCAGTGCAAAGCAACGGCGTATACGTGCCGTCACTGGAGTTCTTCGGCGGCCAGTTCATCTGGAAGGCCAACCCGGCCATCGTCGACAAGCTGACCGAAGTGGGTGCGCTGATGCACACCACGGTCATCGAACACAGTTACATGCACTGCTGGCGTCACAAGACCCCGCTGATCTATCGCGCCACCGCGCAATGGTTCATCGGCATGGACAAGCAGCCAACCGCTGGCGATACCCTGCGCCAGCGTTCGCTCAAAGCCATTGAAGACACCACGTTCGTCCCGGCCTGGGGCCAGGCACGTCTGCACTCGATGATTGCGAACCGTCCGGACTGGTGCATTTCCCGTCAGCGTAACTGGGGCGTGCCGATTCCGTTCTTCCTGAACAAGGAAAGCGGCGAGCTGCACCCGCGTACCGTCGAACTGATGGAAGAGGTCGCCAAGCGCGTCGAAGTCGAAGGTATCGAAGCCTGGTTCAAGCTGGACGCGGCCGAGTTGCTCGGCGATGAAGCGCCACAGTACGACAAGATCAGCGATACCCTGGATGTCTGGTTCGACTCGGGTACCACCCACTGGCACGTTCTGCGCGGTTCGCACCCGGTGGGCCATGAAAACGGCCCACGCGCCGATCTGTATCTGGAAGGTTCGGACCAGCACCGCGGCTGGTTCCATTCATCGCTGTTGACTGGTTGCGCCATCGATAACCACGCACCTTATCGCGAGTTGCTGACCCACGGTTTTACCGTCGACGAGTCCGGCCGCAAAATGTCGAAGTCGCTGGGCAACGTGATTGCACCGCAGAAGGTCAACGACACCCTGGGCGCCGATATCATGCGTCTGTGGGTCGCTTCGACCGACTATTCGGGAGAAATGGCGGTTTCCGAGCAGATCCTGCAACGCAGTGCGGACGCCTACCGGCGTATCCGTAACACCGCGCGTTTCCTGCTTTCGAACCTGACCGGCTTCAACCCGGCCACCGACCTGCTGCCAGCCGAAGAAATGCTGGCGCTGGACCGTTGGGCCGTGGACCGTACCCTGCTGCTGCAGCGCGAGTTGCAAGAGCATTACGGCGAATATCGCTTCTGGAACGTGTACTCGAAGATCCACAACTTCTGCGTGCAGGAGTTGGGCGGTTTCTATCTCGACATCATCAAGGACCGTCAGTACACCACTGGCGCCGACAGCAAGGCTCGTCGTTCCTGCCAGACCGCGCTGTTCCACATCTCTGAAGCGCTGGTGCGCTGGATCGCGCCGATCCTGGCGTTCACCGCCGACGAACTGTGGCAGTACCTGCCGGGCGAGCGTAACGAGTCCGTCATGCTCAACACCTGGTACGAAGGCCTGAGCGAACTGCCGGAAGGCTTCGAGCTGGATCGCGCTTACTGGGACCGCATCATGGAAGTGAAGGTTGCGGTCAACAAAGAGATGGAAATCCAGCGCGCGGCCAGCAAACCCAAGTTGCTGTTGCTCGACGAACCGTCGCTGGGCCTGGCACCGATCATCATCCAGCAGATCTTCGACATCATCGAACAGCTGCGCAA
>NZ_JBNNVQ010000177.1:0-5720 GCF_050280625.1 Pseudomonas sp. NPDC089569 | reverse complement strand
TCCATGGCGGTGCAGTATTCCGTTCCGTCGTCCTCTTCCCAGTTCTTCATGAACAGGCCTTCCACTTCATAACCCTGCTCGATCAGCAGGAGAGCGGAAACGGAAGAGTCCACGCCGCCGGACATGCCGACGATAACGCGCTTCTTTTTTGTGTCAGAAGGGGCTGGATCACGCATAGGGATTCAATGAGTGTCTTGAAAAAGGACGCGATTCTAACAGGCTGGAGCCCGCAAGGCTAAAGAGAAGGACGGATCAGTTCGAGATCGAAGTGTTTGCCGTCCAGATAATCGTCGATGCAGCGGATGATCAGCTCGCTGCGCCAGTTGTCCCGTTGTTGCAGTAATTCGTCGCGGGTCAGCCACTTGGCGCCGACGATGCCGTCATCCAGCTGATAGTCGGGGTGGTGTTTCAGCGCCTTGGCGATGAAGCAGACCCGTTGGTAGGTCACACCGTTGCTTGGGGCGGTATAGAGGTAGATGCCCAGTACGCCGGTCGGTTCGACGTCCCAGCCGGTTTCTTCGAGGGTTTCACGCACGGCGGCTTCGGTCAGTGTTTCGTCCGGATCCAGGTGACCGGCGGGCTGATTGAGTACCACGCGCCCATGCTTGAGTTCTTCGACCATCAGGAAGCGGCCGTTGTCTTCGACGATGGTGGCGACGGTGATGTGGGGTTTCCAGTCCATGGGTGTCCTCGATTTTGAATGTTGAAATGCAGTCAGTGTGGGAGCGAGCCTGCTCGCGATAGCGGTGGGTCAGGCAACATCAATGTTGAATCAAATGCCGCAATCGCGAGCAGGCTCGCACCCACAGGGTTGTTTTTCTACCGCTAAATTTGTGTAAAGGCCAGAAACACCAACCCCGGCACGGGGCCGGGGTTGGTGATGTTTCCCTACAACTTTAAACCAGCGCAGCGATCGCCGCGTTGAGCGTGGCGCTCGGACGCATGGCCTTGCTGATCAGTTCGGCATCGGCGTGGTAGTAACCGCCGATATCCACTGGCTTGCCTTGTACGGCGTTGAGTTCGGCAACGATGGTCGCTTCGTTCTCGGTCAGGGTCTTGGCCAGGGTCGCGAACTGCGCTTGCAGTGCAGTGTCTTCGGTCTGGGCGGCCAGGGCCTGGGCCCAGTACAGCGCCAGGTAGAAGTGGCTGCCGCGGTTGTCGATGTTGCCGACTTTGCGCGATGGCGACTTGTTGTTGTCCAGGAACAGGCCGGTGGCCTGGTCGAGGGTCTTGGCCAGAACCAGTGCTTTAGGGTTGTTGTAATTCACACCCAGGTGCTCAAGGGAGGCGGCCAGGGCCAGGAATTCACCCAGGGAGTCCCAGCGCAGGAAGTTTTCTTCCAGCAGTTGTTGCACGTGCTTCGGAGCCGAACCGCCGGCGCCGGTTTCGAACAGGCCGCCACCGTTCATCAGTGGCACGATCGACAGCATCTTGGCGCTGGTGCCCAGTTCCATGATCGGGAACAGGTCGGTCAGGTAGTCGCGCAGCACGTTACCGGTTACCGAGATGGTGTCATTGCCTGCGCGGGTGCGTTGCAGGGTGTATTTCATTGCGTCGACCGGTGCCATGATCTGGATGTCCAGACCGGCAGTGTCGTGATCCTTCAGGTAAGCCTGAACTTTCTCGATCACTACGCCATCGTGGGCACGCATCGGGTCCAGCCAGAAAATCGCTGGCGTTGCGCTTGCGCGGGCGCGGTTGACGGCCAGCTTGACCCAGTCCTGGATCGGCGCGTCCTTGGTCTGGCACATGCGGAAGATATCGCCGGCTTCAACCGACTGTTCCATCAGCAGGGCACCGTTGCTGTCGGTCACGCGGACCACGCCGTTGGCCTTGATCTGGAAGGTCTTGTCGTGGGAACCGTACTCTTCGGCTTTTTTCGCCATCAGGCCAACGTTCGGCACGCTGCCCATGGTGGTCGGATCGAACGCACCGTTGGCTTTGCAATCTTCGATCACGGCCTGGTAGATGGTGGCGTAGCAGCGATCCGGGATGACGGCCTTGGTATCGTGCAGTTGGCCATCGGTGCCCCACATCTTGCCGGAGTCACGGATCATTGCAGGCATCGAGGCGTCGACGATGACATCGCTCGGCACGTGCAGGTTGGTGATGCCCTTGTCGGAGTTGACCATCGCCAGCGCAGGGCGAACGGCGTAGACCGCCTGGATGTCCGCTTCGATTTGCGCTTGTTGTTCGGCCGGCAGGGTCTTGATGCGAGCGTACAGGTCGCCAATGCCGTTGTTCAGGTTGAAGCCGATCTGCGCCAGCACGTCAGCGTGCTTGGCCAGTGCGTCTTTGTAGAACTCGGCAACGATCTGGCCGAACATGATCGGGTCGGAGACCTTCATCATGGTGGCCTTGAGGTGAACCGACAGCAGCACGCCTTGTGCCTTGGCGCTTTCGATTTCTGCGGCGATGAAGGCACGCAGGGCGTTTTTGCTCATCACGGCGCAGTCGAGGATCTCGCCAGCCTGAACGCTGGTTTTTTCCTTCAGGACGGTGGTGGTGCCATCTTGTGCGATCAGTTCGATCTTCACGGCGCCGGCGGCGTCGATCAGGGCGGCTTTTTCGCTGCCGTAGAAGTCACCGTTGCTCATGTGCGCGACATGGGACTTGGAGTCCGCAGTCCAGGCGCCCATTTTGTGCGGGTGCTTGCGTGCATAGTTCTTGACCGACAGCGGTGCGCGGCGGTCGGAGTTGCCTTCGCGCAGGACCGGGTTCACGGCGCTGCCCTTGACCTTGTCGTAACGAGCCTTGGCTTCTTTCTCGGCATCGCAGGTCACGGTTTCCGGATAGTCCGGCAGGTTGTAGCCCTGGGCTTGCAGTTCTTTGATGGCGGCTTGCAGTTGCGGAACCGAAGCACTGATGTTCGGCAGCTTGATGATATTGGCTTCAGGCGTAACGGCCAGGGCGCCCAGTTCGGCGAGGTGGTCGGCTACGGCTTTGTCGCCCAGTTGCTCGGGGAAGCTGGCCAGGATGCGCCCTGCAAGGGAGATGTCGCGGGTTTCAACGGCGATATCGGCCGAGGCGGTGTAAGCCTCGATGATTGGCAGCAGGGAGTAGGTGGCGAGGGCTGGAGCTTCGTCGGTGAAGGTATAGATGATCTTCGAGCGGGTGGGCATATTCGGATTAACTCTCTCTTCTTTGCTAAAGCATGCGCAGAAACTCGAGGGGCGCCGGGTAAGCGCGTTCGTTCAAAAGTCATCCATGAACCGAATGTCGAGGTTTCTTTGCGGTGATGTTGGGTGCATCAGTAGAGCGTCGAACGGCCGGTGTGCGGTAACAGCCCGGCTTGTCTGGCGGAAGGTCTCGTCATTGAGCGCTCAGCCGTGGTGACTCTGTGGTCAGCGGCGGCATTATACATAGGTAGCTGGCAATCTGCCGATGGTTCATACACAACGATGCTCGTCCATTGGTCTAAAGGTCGCAGGGGCGAGTGTGGCGCGGTGTCATTCGTCGTGCTTGATTTTGGCGTTTTTCCCTTTGCTTTCAGGCTTGTAGCGCGCCTGTTGCGCGGCTTTGCAGCAGATGAGTGGAACATAGGGTTTGCGCGCCGATTTAACTGGGTTACGCTCGAACCAAGCCAGATGTTCAATCCAATCAATGGAGTTCAGCATGGGTTACAAGAAGATTCAGGTTCCAGCCGTCGGCGACAAAATCACCGTCAATGCAGACCATTCTCTCAATGTTCCTAATAACCCGATCATCCCCTTCATCGAAGGTGACGGCATTGGTGTCGACATCAGTCCGGTCATGATCAAGGTTGTCGATGCTGCTGTGAAAAAGGCTTACGGCGGCGAGCGCAAGATTTCCTGGATGGAAGTGTACGCCGGGGAAAAAGCGACTCAGGTCTACGACCAGGACACCTGGCTGCCCCAGGAAACCCTGGACGCAGTCAAGGATTACGTGGTTTCCATCAAGGGCCCGCTGACCACGCCGGTCGGGGGCGGCATCCGTTCCTTGAACGTGGCCCTGCGCCAGCAACTGGACCTGTACGTCTGCCTGCGCCCTGTGCGCTGGTTCAATGGCGTGCCCAGCCCGGTCAAGAAACCAGGCGATGTGGACATGACGATCTTCCGCGAGAACTCCGAAGACATCTACGCCGGTATCGAGTGGAAGGCCGGTACGCCGGAAGCCACCAAGGTCATCAAGTTCCTCAAGGAGGAAATGGGTGTCACCAAGATCCGCTTCGATGAAAATTGCGGCATCGGCGTCAAGCCGGTTTCCCTGCAAGGCACCAAGCGTCTGGCTCGCAAGGCCCTGCAATATGTGGTCGATAACGACCGTGATTCGCTGACCATCGTCCACAAGGGCAACATCATGAAGTTCACCGAGGGTGCCTTCAAGGAATGGGCCTACGAAGTGGCGGCCGAGGAGTTTGGTGCGACGCTTCTCGATGGCGGTCCGTGGATGCAGTTCAAGAACCCGAAAACCGGCAAGAATGTCATCGTCAAGGATGCCATCGCCGACGCCATGCTCCAGCAGATCCTGCTGCGTCCGGCCGAATACGATGTAATCGCGACGCTCAACCTCAACGGTGACTATCTTTCCGATGCCCTGGCGGCGGAAGTGGGCGGTATCGGTATCGCACCCGGTGCCAACCTGTCCGATACCGTGGCCATGTTCGAAGCCACCCACGGTACTGCACCCAAGTATGCCGGCAAGGACCAGGTGAACCCCGGCTCCCTGATCCTCTCGGCGGAAATGATGCTGCGCCACATGGGCTGGACCGAAGCGGCGGACCTGATCATCAAGGGCACCAACGGCGCGATTTCCGCCAAGACCGTGACCTATGACTTCGAGCGCCTGATGGAAGGCGCCAAGCTGGTCTCGTCCTCGGGCTTCGGCGATGCCCTGATCTCGCACATGTAAGCTAAAGCAGGCGATAAAAAGCCGCCCGCCTCAGATGATTGAGGCGGGCGGCTTTTTCATGTCTGGCGGTGGCGCGGTTCAGACCGTGGCGTTCTGTGACTTGGCGGGTGCGGCGGCGGTGGAGGTCTCCTGGTGCGCGCCGATATTGACGGCATGCAGGCCCTTGGGTCCCTGGATGATTTCGAAGACGACTGCCTGGCCGGCTCTCAGGGTTTTATAGCCTTCCATCTGAATGGCCGAGTAATGGGCAAACAGGTCTTCGCTTTTACCATCCTCGTTGATGAAGCCATAACCCTTGGCATTGTTGAACCATTTCACCTTGCCACTGACCTTGACGCCTGACATACCCATATCCCTCTGCAACAGACTCCATCACTGGAGTATCATCCAGTTCATCCGCAGTCACTTCTTCGAAAAAAGTTGACTCCGCGGACCTTTTTTACCCACTGTGGGCTCTATTGGTTGTAACACCGTTTTGCCGATAGTCAAGGCGACCAGGCAGTCGGAGTTGAAATCCTCCAGAGCAGCCCCCACCACTGTATTTGCACAACTGACGAACCTTTCTTTCCATGCATGCAATCAGCCAGATTCGACTAACATTCAATCAGGATCGCCCGGATTTACACGACGACGATTCCGCAGGCATTGCTGTCCAGGAGGCCAAGCCTGCTTTACAGGCGCCGCCGATGTACAAGGTGGTCTTGTTTAACGATGACTACACACCGATGGATTTCGTCGTCGAAGTGCTCGAGGTGTTTTTTAACCTGAATCGCGTCTTTATTCGAGCAGCAGCTCTCAGATCACGCATCTGATCCCTCTTAGTGAGGAATCGGATTGTCTCGACCTTA
>NZ_JBNNVQ010000176.1:0-5727 GCF_050280625.1 Pseudomonas sp. NPDC089569 | reverse complement strand
TGAAGCTGCTCGACACTTGCTTCAACCTGACGTTGTTGGCCGATACCACAGGCTGGCTGCCAGGTTTTTGGGATTGGCTTTGGCTGGATACGCCATGGAAAACCCCGGCATCTTCGCCTGTGGCCACTGGCGCAGGCTCTGCGGATCGCGGATGTAACGCTTGAGGAAGTCCGCGCCGAAGTACTCGGTCGGATTGTATGGAATGTTCAGATCCGGCCCGAACTGCGAATCCCCGGCACCGTTGAGTCGATGGCAAGCCAGGCAGTTTTTCTGGAACAGTGCAAAACCCTTGTTGACAGGGTCGTCCGCCTTCAGCGCCGGGTCAGGCAGCAGGGTAGGAAAGCGCTCGGCCACCGGGGCCATGCGTTTGATGCTGGCGACTTCGAACGGCCATTGTTCAGGGCTGATATTGCCCGCCCGAGGGTCGGTCCAGACCAGGTAAAACGGCCCGGCGCTGTGCTTGCCTTCTGACAGTGGCGGCCAGGGATTGGCCGGGTCTTCTATCGCCAGCCAGGCACGCGCACCCTGAGCATTGAGCAACGGTGCGGCCGATAGCTCGGCGGCAAAACCGTCCAGCGCCACGGCTTGCAAATGGTCATCAGGCCGGACACCGGTCAACAATGCGGCCAGCGGCACGGCGCGGTAACTCATGTCCCGCTTGTAGGAAACATCATTGGGGACGTTGATGGTCTGGACCTGGGGGTGCTTGAGCAACTCTTCGGTCTGCCAGGTGCGACTGTCCGCGCCCAGCTCAAGGTTGAGTTGGGCGGCATGAGCAGGCACGCCGATCAGCAAGGCCCCGAACAGGATTAGTGTTTTCAAGTGATCGCCGTCCTTGTCGTGGGTGTGCCGCAAAGGTTGGCACAGCCACGCTGGCCCGGATAGCGAGCCAGTTGTTTTTTTTGACGTGGCGATATGAAAACCGTGTGTTGTTTTTAAAACGACTAACCGATCACCTTGGTCAGGTTCGGCAAAATCAACAGTAGTGTGGTGGCAAAAAGGATGAGCCCGGCTTGACGAACTTTCGATTGTTTGAACATGGCTTGACCGCCTTTTTTGTTATTTGCTGATGCCTGCCTGCATATCTCCATGTCGGCAGCGCGTTGCACTTCCTGTAGGACGAGCGCCTCGGCAAAACCCGACGACAACTTCGTACATGATTACCTTAGAGCCCGCGTCACGCTTGGTTTAGATCCATTTCGTATGGTGTTCCTGCTTTTTGCTATTAAAAAGGCATGAGGCCTATTGCCAGCTTCTTGGACGGCCTTTTGCTAGACACCTGCGTGTCTTGGACCGGCTCATTGGCCAATCGATGACCGTCCGTCTGAGCGTGACCGTCAATGCCGTTGAGCGATGCGGTCATTGAATCCATTGCGTCCCGGCTCAAGAGTGAGCGCTGTGTTTTCACTCACCTGCACTGCGGTTCGAGGACGTCATGACCCAAGCTTTGATTTTCGATGCATTACGCACGCCCCGTGGCAAAGGCAAGGCCGATGGAGCCTTGCACAGCGTCAAACCGGTGAACCTGGTAGCCGGTTTGCTGCGGGCGTTGCAACAGCGAACCGCCCTGGACACCAGTCAGGTCGATGATGTGGTGCTCGGTTGTGTGACGCCGATTGGCGATCAAGGCTCCGACATTGCCAAAACCGCGGCCCAGGTCGCGGATTGGGATGTCAGCGTGGCGGGCGTGCAGATCAACCGGTTCTGCGCATCCGGGCTTGAGGCGGTGAATCTCGGGGCGATGAAAGTGCGCTCCGGGTTTGAGGATCTGGTGGTGGTCGGCGGCGTCGAGTCCATGTCGCGAGTGCCCATGGGCAGCGATGGCGGGGCATGGGCATTGGACCCGGAAACCAATCTGCACAGTCATTTCACCCCGCAGGGTGTGGGTGCCGACCTGATCGCCACGCTCGAAGGTTTCAGCCGCCAGGACGTGGATGCGTATGCGCTGCACTCCCAGCAGAAGGCTGCGCGGGCGCGGGCCGATGGTTCGTTCGCCAGGTCGCTGGTGCCGGTGCAGGACCAGAACGGCATTATCCTGCTCGATCACGATGAATTCATTCGCGCCGAATCGACCCTGGAAGGCCTGGGCAAACTCAAGCCGAGTTTCGAGATGATCGGGCAAATGGGCTTCGACGCCACGGCGTTGCGGGTCTATAGCCATGTCGAGCGAATCAACCACGTTCATACCCCCGGCAACAGCTCCGGGATTGTCGACGGCGCGGCGTTGATGCTCATCGGTTCCGAAGCCAAGGGGCGGGCGCTGGGCCTGCAGCCCCGGGCACGGATCGTCGCCACGGCGGTCACCAGTACCGACCCGACCATCATGCTCACAGGTCCCGCGCCGGCGACCCGCAAGGCGCTGGCCAAGGCCGGACTGCGGGTGGAAGACATCGACCTGTTCGAGGTCAACGAAGCTTTCGCCTCCGTGGTGTTGAAGTTCATCAAGGACATGGCCGTCGATCCGGACAAGGTCAACGTCAACGGTGGCTCCATTGCCATGGGCCACCCACTGGGCGCCACCGGTTGCGCGATTCTCGGCACCTTGCTCGATGAGCTGGAAGCACGCCGCCTGCGCTATGGCCTGGCGACCCTTTGTGTCGGCGGCGGCATGGGCATTGCCACCATCATCGAACGCCTCTGAGCCCTGACTTCAAGGAAACCTGTTTATGAGCCAAGCCATTCGTTACGAAATGGGCCAGGACCGTATCGTCGTCCTGACCATCGATATCCCGGGCCAGAGCGCCAACACCATGAACGCGCTGTACCGCCAGGCCATGGCCCAGTGCGTGGCCCGCCTGGTGGCCGACAAAGACACGATTGCCGGCGTGATCATCACTTCGGCGAAAAAGACGTTCTTCGCCGGTGGCGACCTCACCGAACTGATCAAGGTCGGCAAGCCTGAAGCCAAGGCCTTTTACGACATGGTGCTGACGCTCAAAGGGCAATTGCGCACCCTGGAAACCCTCGGCAAACCGGTGGTCGCGGCGATCAACGGGGCGGCGCTGGGAGGGGGCTGGGAAATATGCCTGGCGTGTCATCACCGGGTGGCACTGGACAGTCCATCAGTACAACTTGGCCTGCCGGAAGTGACCCTCGGCCTGTTGCCGGGTGGCGGCGGAGTGGTGCGCATGGTGCGCATGCTGGGTCTGGAAAAAGCTCTGCCGTACTTGCTCGAAGGCAAGAAGGTGCGACCACAACAGGCGTTGCAGGCGGGATTGATCGATGAACTGGCAGCCGATTCCGATGAGCTGCTGGCCAAGGCGCGGGCCTGGATCCTCGCCAACCCTGCGGCGGTGCAGCGTTGGGACGTGAAGGGATACCAGATTCCCGGTGGCACGCCATCGAACCCCAAAGTCGCACAAATGCTGGCCATTGCCCCATCGATCCTGCGCAACAAAACCCAAGGGTGCATGCCGGCGCCGGAGAAAATCCTTTGCGCCGCCGTGGAGGGGGCGCAGGTTGATTTCGATACGGCGCATCTGATTGAAACCCGTTACTTCACTGAACTGACCACCGGCCAGGTCTCGAAAAACCTGATCGGCACCTTCTGGTTCCAGCTCAACGAGATCAATGCGGGTGGTTCTCGCCCGCAGGGTTTTGCTCCTTGTGTCACCCAAAAAGTCGGCGTGCTGGGCGCCGGGATGATGGGCGCGGGTATCGCCTTTGTCAGTGCGTCGGCCGGTATCGAGGTGGTGCTCAAGGACATCAATCTGGCCGCCGCCGAGAAAGGCAAGGCCCACTCCGCAGCCCTGCTGGACAAGAAAGTGGCGCGCGGTCAAATGAGTGCAGGGCAACGTGAAGCCGTGCTGGCACGCATCCACACCACCGAAAGCGATGCCGACCTGGCGGGTTGTGACCTGATTATCGAAGCGGTGTTCGAAGACCGCGAATTGAAGGCCAGGGTCTCCCTGGCAGCGCAAAAGGTTGTCGGAGCCCAGGCGGTGATCGCGTCCAACACGTCGACCCTGCCGATCAGCGGCCTGGCCACGGCGGTGCCGGACCAGAGCAAGTTCATCGGCCTGCATTTCTTCAGCCCGGTGGAAAAAATGCCGTTGGTGGAGATCATCAAGGGCGCCAATACCAGTGACGAAACCCTGGCTCGGGGGTTCGATTTCGTACTGCAAATCAAGAAAACGCCGATTGTGGTCAATGACAGTCGTGGTTTCTTCACCTCGCGGGTGTTTGGCACCTTCACCAATGAAGGCATCGCCATGCTCGGTGAGGGGGTGAGCGCGCCGATGATCGAGACCGAGGCCCGCAAGGCCGGCATGCCTGTGGGGCCGTTGGCGATCTCCGATGAAGTGTCTCTGAGCCTCATGAGTCACATTCGCCAGCAAACCGCCAGGGATTTGCAGGCCGAAGGCAAACCATTGAACGAGCACCCGGCGTTCGCCGTGATCGATTTGCTGCTCAACGAATACAAGCGTGCGGGCAGGGCCGCCGGTGGTGGTTTCTACGAGTATCCGGTCGGCGGCCAGAAACACCTCTGGCCGGAACTGAAAACCCGTTTTGAAAGAGCCGACGGGCAAATTCCGCCCAAGGATGTGCGCGATCGCCTGCTGTTTGTGCAAGCCCTGGAGACGGTGCGTTGCGTGGAGGAGGGCGTTTTGACTTCGACCGCGGATGCCAACGTCGGCTCGATTTTCGGCATCGGTTTTGCTGCGTGGACGGGAGGTGCGCTGCAGTTCATCAATCAGTACGGCGTCAAGGATTTCGTTGCTCGCGCCCAGTACCTCGCCGCGCAATACGGCGAGCGCTTTGCTCCGCCAGCCTTGTTGCTGGAGAAAGCGGCGAAGGGTGAGACGTTTTAGGGATCGGTGACCCACTGCGGGGCTTGCCTTGTCACGGTGTTTCAAGGCAGGCTCTGGGGTGTGCATTATTCCCATCACGTGTCAGGTATTTTTTATGTCGTTACGCATCTGCATCCTCGAAACCGACATCCTGCGTCCGGAATTGGTTGACCAATACCAGGGTTACGGGCAGATGTTCAAACACCTGTTTTCGCAACAGCCCATCGCCGCCGAGTTCACTGTGTTCAACGTGATGCAGGGCGAGTATCCCAGCGACGACCTGACTTTCGACGCTTACCTGATTACCGGCAGCAAGGCCGATTCCTTTGGCACCGATCCGTGGATCCAGACGCTTAAAGAGTACCTGCTGACCCGCTACGAGCGTGGCGACAAGCTGTTGGGCGTGTGCTTCGGTCATCAGTTGCTGGCGCTGTTGCTCGGTGGCAAGAGCGAGCGTGCGACCCAGGGCTGGGGCGTGGGCACCCACAATTACAAACTGGCCGCCAAGGCGCCCTGGATGAACCCGGTCAGGGAAGAGCTGACGTTGCTGATCAGCCACCAGGATCAGGTCACTTCACTGCCGGAAAACGCCACGGTCATCGCCTCCAGCGATTTCTGCCCGTATGCGGCGTACCACATCAACGATCAGGTGCTGTGCTTCCAGGGGCATCCGGAATTCATTCACGATTACTCCCGCGCCTTGCTGGAAATTCGTCAGCAAGCGCTGGGCGAGCAGGTTTATTCCAAGGGCGTGGCAAGCCTGGAAAAAGAGCACCACGGTACGACGGTTGCCGAATGGATGATGCGTTTCGTGGCGCACAAACCAGAAGCCGTCCATAGCTAAAAACTTCGCGGGCAAGTCGGATCGCCGCCCGCTCGCTCTTACAAGAACGATGAAATTAGTGAGGTGGGGGCGGGGGGGGATACGCCGTGGCCG
>NZ_JBNNVQ010000175.1:0-5776 GCF_050280625.1 Pseudomonas sp. NPDC089569 | reverse complement strand
CAGCACATGGCTGTAGTTCGGGTGCCCGGCACAGATCGCTTCCAGCTGCGAAGCCAACTGTGGATCGCAACTGGCGCCGTTGAAGGTGCCCAGGTTGAAGTCCGGCAGTTTGCCTTCGAACAGGTGCGGGATGAGCGAGCGAATCGAGTGCGCATCGAACAGCAGCGCGTAGCCGAACTCGGCTTTCAGTCGCGCCAGTTCCTGTTGCAGCGTGCTGTGGTACGGCGTCCAGATCTGCTCCAGGTAGGTGGCGCGCTCGGCCTTGGACGGTTCCATGCCTTCGCGGAACAACGGCACGCCGTCGAACAGTGTGGCCGGGTACAGGCCTGTGGTCGCACCGACGTACAACGGTTTATCGTCGGATGGACGGTTCAGGTCGATGACGAAGCGCGAGTATTCGGCGGCCAGGGTGCTGGCACCGAGCTCAGCGGCGAAGTCATACAGCTGCGGGATGTGCCAGTCGGTGTCCGGCAGGCTTTTCGCCTCGGGGATCAATCCGGCTTCCACCGCGGGCGTCAGACGCACGCCGGCGTGCGGCATGCTGATCAGCAAGGGCACGCGGCCTTGTTTGAAGTTCAGAACCTTATCCACAACTGCTCTCCTACACGCTCGTTTCGACGCCGTGACGCACGACGCGTTTTTCCAGATCACCGCCCAGCCAGTACGACAGGTCGGCTGGACGATCGATTTGCCAGGCGACGAAGTCCGCCACCTTGCCGGCCTCGATCGAACCATGGGTCTCGGCCATGCCCAGCGCGGTGGCGGCATGAATGGTTGCACCGGCCAGGGCTTCTTCCGGGGTCATGCGGAAACAGGTGCAGGCCATGTTCAACATCAGGCGCAACGACAATGCCGGCGAGGTGCCGGGATTGAGATCGCTGGCGATGGCGATTTTCACGCCGTGCTTGCGCAGTGCGTCCATCGGCGGCAATTGCGTTTCCCGCAGGAAGTAGAACGCACCGGGCAGTAACACGGCGACCGTGCCGGACTCGGCCATGGCGATCGCGTCGTCTTCGGTCATGAATTCCAGGTGATCGGCAGACAGTGCGTGGTAGCGTGCCGCCAGGCTCGAACCATGCAACGACGACAACTGCTCGGCGTGCAACTTCACCGGCAAACCAAGTTTTTGCGCGGTGATGAACACGCGCTCGACCTGCGCCGGGGAAAACGCCAGGTACTCGCAGAACGCGTCCACCGCGTCCACCAGCCCTTCGGCGGCCAGCGCCGGGAGCATTTCGCTGCAAATGTGCTCGATGTAGTCATCGGCACGGTCTGCATACTCCGGTGGCAAGGCGTGCGCAGCCAGGCAGGTGGTACGCACGCTGATCGGCAGCTCGGCACCGAGGCGACGGGCCACGCGCAGCATCTTGCGCTCGCTGGCCAGGTCCAGGCCGTAGCCGGATTTGATTTCGATGCTGGTGACACCGTCGCGCATCAGGCTTTTCAGGCGCCTGGAGGCGCTGGCGAACAATTCGTCCTCACTGGCGGCACGGGTGGCACGCACGGTGCTGGCGATGCCGCCACCGGCTGCTGCGATTTCCGCGTAGCTGACACCTTGCAGGCGCTGCTCGAATTCGCCGCTGCGATTGCCGCCGAACACTGTGTGGGTGTGGCAGTCGATCAAGCCCGGGGTCACCCAGGAACCCTTCAAATCATTGACCACCGGGTACTCGCCGGACGGCAGCTCACTGCGCGGACCGACCCACTCGATGTGCGCACCGGACGTCACGATGGCCGCGTCCTCGATGACCGAGTAGACGCCTTGCGCCATGGTTGCAACGTGGCAGTGTTGCCAGAGGGTTTTCATCCCAATTCCTCGTTCTGTGATCGTTCCCACGCTCTGCGTGGGAATGCAGCCGGTGACGCTCCGCGTCACAGGACGCGGAGCGTCCCTTGAGGCATTCCCACGCAGAGCGTGGGAACGATCAGTGTGCTGTTAGAAGCTCGGTAGTAGTTTTGTTGTGACCAATTCGCTCAGGCAACGCGAAGCCAGCAGCTCGGTCGCCGCGTTGATGTCCGGCGCGAAGAAGCGGTCTTTCTCGTAGACCGGTACTTCCTTGCGCAGGATCGCGCGGACCCTCTCCAGTTTTGGCGAGCTTTTCAGGCCATTGCGCAAGTCCAGGCCTTGAGCCGCCGCCAGCCATTCCACCGCCAGAATCCCGCGAGTGTTGTCAGCCATTTCCCACAGGCGCTTGCCGGCAGCCGGGGCCATGGACACGTGGTCTTCCTGGTTGGCGGAGGTCGGCAGGCTGTCCACCGAGTGCGGATGGGCCAGGGCCTTGTTCTCGCTGGCCAATGCCGCCGCCGTCACCTGGGCGATCATGAACCCGGAGTTGACGCCGCCATTGGCCACCAGGAACGGCGGCAGTTGCGACATGTGTTTGTCCATCATCAGCGAAATGCGGCGCTCGCTCAGCGAACCGATTTCGGAGATGGCCAGCGCCAGGTTGTCAGCGGCCATGGCCACCGGTTCGGCGTGGAAGTTGCCGCCGGAAATCACGTCGCCTTCGGCGGCGAACACCAACGGGTTGTCGGAAACGGCGTTGGCTTCGATGGCCAGCACCTCGGCCGCCTGACGGAACTGGGTCAGGCAGGCACCCATGACCTGCGGCTGGCAGCGCAGGGAGTACGGGTCCTGGACCTTTTCGCAGTTCTCGTGGGAGTCGGACACTTCACTGCGCTCACCCAGCAGATCGCGGTAAGCGGCGGCGGCGTCGATCTGGCCTTTCTGGCCACGGGCCGCGTGGATGCGTGCGTCGAATGGCGAACGCGAACCCAGTACGGCCTCGACGGTCAGGCCACCCACGGCCAGGGCACCGGCGAACAGGTCTTCACCTTCGAACAGGCCACGCAGGGCGAATGCGGTGGATACCTGCGTGCCGTTGAGCAGCGCCAGGCCTTCTTTCGCGGCCAGGGTCAACGGCGTCAGGCCAGCGACCTTCAGCGCTTCGACAGCGGGCAGCCACTCACCTTTGTAGCGAGCCTTGCCTTCGCCCAGCAGCACTAGCGACATGTGGGCCAATGGCGCCAGGTCACCGGAGGCGCCCACCGAACCCTTGAGCGGGATGTGTGGATAGACTTCAGCGTTGATCAGGGCGATCAGCGCATCGATCACCACGCGACGAATACCGGAGAAACCACGGCTCAGGCTGTTGACCTTGAGCACCATGATCAGGCGGCACAGCTCATCGCTGATCGGCTGGCCGACACCGGCGGCGTGGGACAACACCAGCGAACGCTGCAGGTTTTCCAGGTCTTCGCTGGCGATGCGGGTCGAGGCCAGCAGGCCGAAACCGGTGTTGATGCCATACGCGGTGCGGTTCTCGGCGATGATCTGCTCCACGCAGGCCACGCTGGCTTCGATTTGCGCCGAAGCGCTGTTATCGAGGGTCAACTGCACCGGCTGCTGATAGACATCACGCAGTTGGGCGAGGCTCAGTTGGCCGGGAATCAGGTTTAGCGCAGTCATTTTTGTCTCCTTTTGAGAGTTTTCAATCAACTACCAGACGCTCCGGAAAGATCCGTTGTCCGTCGCTTCCCTCCTTTTGAGAGGGCTGGCGCCTTGGCACGCTGGTTTACAGGAAAATCAGTTCAGATTCGGCAAAGTTTCGCTGAGCAGAATCGGGTCTTTCAACACGCCGGCGGCTGCGGTGATGTCCGGTGCCAGCCAACGATCCTGGTCATACGCCGGAACGCGCTCACGCAGCAGACGCCACGCCGCATCGGTACCGACACCGAAGCGTTGTTCTTTGAGGAACTCGAACGCCTGGGCCGCCAGCAGGTACTCGATGGCGAGGATCTGCGTGCAGTTTTCCAGCGCACGGTGCAGCTTCAGCGCGGCATTGGTGCCCATACTCAGGTGATCTTCCTGAAGGCCCGAGGTGACGTAGTTATCGAGCACCGCCGGTTGCGCCAGTTGACGGTTTTCCGCGCACAGCGAAGCGGCGACGTATTGCACGATCATCATCCCGGAGTTCACCCCCGGGTTGGCCACCAGGAACGCCGGCAGGCCGCTGACGTGCGGGTTGATCAGGCGGTCCAGGCGTCGTTCGGCGATGGAGCCGATTTCCGCCATGGCGATGGCCAGCAGATCCGCCGCCAAGGCGACCGACTGGCCATGCGGGTTGGCCTGGGACATGACCCGGAAGTTGTCCGGCGTGCCCAGCAGCAACGGGTTGTCGGTGCAGCCATTGAGTTCGATTTCGACCTGTTTGATCGCGTGCTCAAGCTGATCGCGCGCAGCGCCGTGCACTTGCGGAATCGAACGGATGCTCAAGGCATCCTGGGTGCGGATGCCTTTGCTCCGGGCAATCACTTCGCTGCCGTCGAGCAGCGCCCGCAGATTGACTCCGACCTGCTGCATGCCCGGATGCGGCTTGAGGGCAATGATCTCGGCATCGAACGCAGCGATCTGACCGCGCTGTGCCTCGAAGCTCATGGCACTGATCACATCGGCCCACTGCAACAGACGCGAAGCATCGGCAATGGCCAGGCAGCTGAGGCCGGTCATGCACGGCGTGCCGTTGACCAGGCACAGACCATCCTTCGCACCGAGTTGAACCGGTTGCAGGCCTTCTTCGGCCAACGCCTGTTGCGCCGGGACGATCCGCCCACGGTAGCTGACGTTGCCGACACCCAGCAGGGCGATGCCGACATGGGCCATGTGGGTCAGGTAACCGACCGACCCTTGGGACGGAACTTGTGGGGTAATGCCACGGTTGAGCAACGCCAGCAGGGCTTCAACCACCTGGCGATGAATGCCGGACTTGCCCTGGGAATAGTTGCGAATGGTCGCGCACATGATCGCGCGAGTCTGCTCATCGGTCAGCGGTGCGCCAACGCCGCAGGCGTGGCTGAGCAAGGTGTTGCGCGACAGCTGGCTGAGCTGTTCGTCTTTGAGCGACACATTGCACAAGGCGCCCAGGCCCGTGTTCACACCGTAGGCGCGCTCTTCGCTGGCGACGATGCGCTGGACGATCGCCTGGGCATTTTCGATGCGTGCCCAGGCCTGCGCCGACAACTCCAGTTGCGCGCCATGACGGGCAACAGCGACCACATCCTGCCAACGCAGAGGGGCGTCGCCGATAACGATTTTTTCAGCCTGGGACATCTTCAACCTCACCCGTACATCCTGAATATTGATGCAGCTTCACCGGCGCCTTCGCGAGCAGGCTCGCTCCCACAGGGGACGCATTCCAATGTGGGAGCGAGCCTGCTCGCGATAAGGCCAGCAAACTCTTCGCGAATATTTAAACCACTGCCGCCCGGCGCTGCACGAAACGGTCGACATACTCATCGGCCGGCGAGTGCAGGATCTCCTTGGGCGTACCGACCTGGATCAGGCGGCCGTCCTTGAGGATCGCAATGCGGTTGCCGATGCGCACGGCCTCGTCGAGGTCGTGGGTGATGAAGACGATGGTCTTGTGCAGGGTCTTTTGCAGTTCCAGCAACTGGTCCTGCATCTCGGCACGGATCAGCGGGTCGAGGGCACTGAACGCTTCGTCCATCAGGATGATGTCGGTGTCCGCCGCCAAGGCGCGGGCCAGGCCAACACGTTGACGCATGCCGCCCGAGAGCTGGTGCGGGTATTTGTTTTCGTAGCCCTTGAGGCCCACGGTGTTGATCCAGTGCAGCGCACGTTCAGTGCACAGTTGCTTGCTCTCGCCACGCACTTTCAGGCCATAGGCGACGTTGTCGACCACAGTCCTGTGCGGCAGCAGGCCGCCGAATCGAACTTCTACGCCGTCGTCGGACGCCTGCCCGATGAACTCGAAAC
>NZ_JBNNVQ010000174.1:0-5919 GCF_050280625.1 Pseudomonas sp. NPDC089569 | reverse complement strand
CAATGCCCGCGATGAAATCATCGAGCAGTTCCTGGAGGATGTTCTCTAATGTTTACCAACCGCGTAAGACAGGCCATCGCGGCCACCCTGCAAGGCCTGCCGTTGTCGGCGACGGTGGAAGAGTTCACCCCACCGAAAATCGAGTTCGACATGGAGTCGATGGCCGGCGGCCGTTTCATCGCCGAAGAGATGGCCAAGAGCGGCAAGGTGCTGGGCGCCACCCTCGTACTGCAGGGCGCAGGCCCCGAAGTCATGTTGGCGCTGGGCGTCAAACTGGGCGACGACATCCTCCTGAACGTGCGTGAAGCCGGCCAGGATCAGGATGGCAACACCTGGTTCACCTACCACACCGTCGGCGGCAAGCTCAAATCCCTGGCCGAAGCCAAGATGAAAATGGGCGACAAGCCAACCACCACCCTTGAGCTGTCCTGCCGCACCTACAACCGCCTGGAAAACGGCATCCCGGTGATCGACATCGACGTGCGCACCCAGAAGTTCGTGCTCAACGGCGTCGACATCCTCGGCGACGCCCGTCGCGCGGTGTTGCTGCCTTAATCCCCCGCCAACACGACCCCCGTAGGAGCGAGCACGCTCGCGAAAAAAACCTCAGGCACCGTGGGGTGTCAGGTTGCCAGCGTCATCGTTGACGACCATCGCGAGCTTGCTCGCTCCTACAGGCTACAGACCCTCAGAAAGGAATTCGGACATGTCCTGGATGCCACCCAAACATGAGCTGTTGTCGGCGATCAGCGCCGACGATGGCTCGTCAATCGAGCAGATCCAGCTCAAACCCCTGTATTACGCCGCACAGAAAGAAGCCCTGGCCCGCGCGGGCGATAATGAAGACGATCAATTCTTTGAGCTGGCGCTGCTGGCCACCGGTTTGTCGGTCAAGGAACTCGACCAGCTCAAGCGCCCGGACTACGTGAGCATTGCCCATTACGTACACGAGATGTCGACCTTGCCGACATCGCACTTTCTCGAACTGGCGGGCGAGCCTTCGTCGGCCGATCCCGATGACGTGACCCTGCTGCAACCGCTCGCGGTGGCAGGCCGGACCCTGACCGCGCTGAGCCTGGAGATGCCGGTACTGCGCGCCACCAAGGCGATGAAAAAACTGAAAACGGCCAAGGAACGCGCCGAATTCATCACCGCCCATTGCACCGGCCTGATGCTGCCGGATCTGGCCCTGCTGACCGTGCCCGACTGGACGCAATTGCAGGTGCGTATCGACGATTTTTTAAACCGACCGGCGGCCTTCTTTCGGAGCGCGACATCGAAGTGATCCTCGATGTCGTGCCGCTCATTTACCCGGTAAGTGAGGCGGAGATTCTGGAGTGGGACGCCGAAAAGGCGCTGCGCCGCTATGACATTGCGGTCACTCGCCTTGGCGTGAAAGAGGAGTAGAGGAGGATGGCAGACAGCAAGTATCTGACGGTCGATGCGGCGCTCAGAAGTTACGAGCTACCGGCGTTCGGCGCGGTATCGGAGCCTTTTGGGGCAATCGGCTTCACGGGCGCGATGACGCAGCTCAGTCTGGCGCTGGACTCGATCAGCCTGGACATCCGGGCATTGACGGCGGGGCAGGGCAGGCTCGGTGAGGTATTGGTGTCGCTGACGGCAGCGTTGATATCCCCTCGTTCGACACTCAAGGCGTTTTCGGGTGTGGCAGGCGTTGGCAGCGAACCGGCAGCCGATCCGGATGCCAGGACAGAACCGCGCACCCTCACCGAGTTGCGCCCGTTACCCATCACAATCAATGCGCCCAGCCAGCCGTGTGGGTGTGATCTCAAGTCGCTGATGCTTGCGCCGGCCGTACATCAAGTGGATGTATCCATAACGTTGCCCGGTAGCGACAAGGACGCTGGCAAAGGCGGGCAGCCACCGCAAAGTGCAGTGCCCGGCAGGCCCTCGCAAACGCCGTCAATGCCTGGTCCTGCTGGTGCCTCGGCGCATCCGGGCGAACTCCCTGAAAGCCGTTCGCCAGCGGCACCCGGTGCGATGGAGGCGAGTCTCGGCCGCCTGAGCAGTGCAGTGACCGTAGACGTTTCCGGCCTGTTCGAGGGGCTTGCTCCCCAGGTCGATAAGTTGAGTTCGGCTGCCGAAGCAATGCCCACGCTGGCCAAGGGGCTGGGGATTGTCGTTGCCGGGGTGACATCTATCGTGTCCGTGGTGGGTGGTGCGCTGGTTGACGAGGCGTCGGCCAACGTTGCTAAAAAAATCCTGAAACGGGGGGCGCGGCTACTGCCCTTCGGTTTGGGCGATCTGATCACCGAGAAGGATCCCGGGGGCGATCAGAACAATCAACGTCCTCCAGGGAGCAAGAGAGGGCGCGAAGTTCCGGATACCGAGGTGTCGAAGGAAGTGCAAGGGCAGCAGCGCAAGAAGGCTGCAAGGAAGAGCCAATCCACGGGCAGGAACTCTCGCAAGGGTCGGTCGCAGAAACCTTTCAGGAAACCACCAGAACCCCGTACGCCTCCGGTAGCGCAATCGCTGAGCCTGACAGGGACTGTCAATCCGGGGCCGTCTGCATCGTTGTTCGGCAGGGTCGCTCAGGTGGGCAGCTTCCTCGGCAGGAAGGCAACCCCCTTGCGAATGCTCGGTGCGGGTATCGAGATCGCCCAGGGTGTAGCCAATGGTGATACCAAAACCCTCGTTTCCTCCTCGGCAACCTTGCTCGGCTCTTCCGTCGGGGCAACGGCGGGGGCTGCGCTCGGTTCCCTGATATTGCCCGTCGTAGGTACTGCCATTGGCGGCTGGTTGGGAGGAATGGCCGGCGCCGAGATCGGTTCGAGGCTGGGAGAAAAACTGATCGCCCCGACCGCAGATCGCCTGGCTCCACCGGGGCAGGTCGGCAGAGAACTGGCCGGTGCACAGCCACAAAGTCCCTCGATCAATTACTCACCGTCGATTCAAGTGACCTGCACGACGACGCAGAGCACCGAGCAAATCCGTATGGTCGTGAACCAGCAACTGCAGGCGCAATTCCATGGTGAATTTGTGCCGTTGATGAGAACTAACGCCCTCGCCACGCGACGCGACGCGGCTCTGTCAGATGGAGGTAAGTGATGCGCCAGCAAATGGCACTGGGCAATTTCATTTTTGGACTGTCCCGCGGCTTTGCCTACAGCAGCATCGTGCGCACGTCGGACGGTGGCTGGGTAGATCTGGACATCGTGACGGGTAAGCCGAAGTCCAGTCAGACCGGGCAAAAGGCACAGACCTGGAAAATTACCGGCAAGTCGATGTACGCAGCAGCCATGGAGCGGCTCGAAGAGCTGCGCAGCCTCCAGGCAGAACGAAAGCCTGTGCCGCTGGTCGATGGCATCGGTCGAAATTGGGGGCTGTGGCGAATCAACAGTGTGACGGAGACCCAAAGTGTCGTCCTCGATGACGGCACCGCGATGGTCATCGATTGGGTGGTCGATATCTCGGAGTTCATCCATGCGTAGAGTACGAAGTGTGGCCGGTGATTCGGTAAATCTGTTGCTCTATCGCGAGCTCGGTCGCTGCGACGATGCAGCCGAAGAGGCGCTGTGGCGCCTCAATCCGGCATTGGTCGAGCAAAGCGCGGTCTTGTCGGCGGGTATCTGGGTGACGTTGCCGGAGCTCGACTCCAGGCCCGTCGCCGCTGCACCGGTCTCGGCCTGGGATTAAGGAGGTTACATGGCACTGGGTTTTACACCGCAAGTAGAGATTTACGGGGCGAATGAAGACCTGATCAACCAGCGACTCATCAGCTGGGAGCATATCGATGCCACCGGCATCGAGTCCGACCAGTTGACATTGACCCTGGATCTGGAAGGGCTTGAAGGCTTGCCGAGCCTGGGTGGCAAGATCGGTTTGCTTGTCGGGTACCAGGGATCGGATCTGGTGGATAAAGGCCAGTTTCAGGTGACGCGCCTCACACCCACCTTGTTCCCGCTTCGCTTGTCACTCGTCGCCAGCGCCGCGCCCTTCAGCACGGCAGACGCGACCGGGTTCCAGCGTCGTCGCTCGGCCAGTCATGGGCCGACAACCCTGGGCACCTTGTTTCACGAGCTGACTTCAAGGCACGGCTTTTCGCCGAGAGTCGACCCAAAATTGTCCCTGATAAAAATCGACCACATCGATCAGTCCAATGAAACCGACATGGCGTTGCTGACACGTCTGGCCGGCAAGTATCGCGCGATCACCAAACCGGTCGACGAGCTCTATGTGCTGGCGCAACCCGGGCAGGCCCACTCATTGTCGGACAAGAAACTACCGGAGGTCGTACTGTCGGTCACAACGAACAACCGTCCCGGCGATCAGGCCTTCATCAGCGCCACACTCGATGAAACTGCCCGGGCGAACAGCCAGGGCTGCATCACCTATTGGTCGGAGACTGCGACCGGGGAGCTGCGCGCTGTCGAGACCGGGGTAGAGCCCTTCAAAATCATGCGCCAGAGTTTTCAAAACGAAGCAGAGGCCAGGGCCGTCGGCGAGGGCGAAGTGCTCAAAATGTGCCGTGAAAGACGCAAAGTGCAAATCAGTTGTCCAGGCAATCCGGCGTTGTCCGCTGAAGGTGTGATTCGGCTGGACAGTTCCTGGCCGGACTTCATGCGCGGGCGCTGGTCGATCGACAAAGTCACCGCCACGGGCGATCGATATCAAAGCTATCGCTGCCTGATCGCTGCGACCTGCCTGGATTCGTGACGCTGTCTGTCATTGATTGGCCCGGGGCGACGGCATAACACCAGGCAACAATTGATTGGGTCACCTTCGCCGACGGGGTCTGTAACCTTGCGCTCGACAGGGTTTTCAGTCATCCACATCCACAAATCATCGGAGCGAGCGATGCACCTCACGGAGCAACAGTTACTCAGGATTTTCCCCAACGCCCGCTCCCAAGCGGGCGTTTTCATTTCTGCCCTTAACGAAGCCATGGCGCACCGCCGCATCGATACGCCCAGGCGGATGGCTGCGTTTCTCGCGCAAGTCGGCCATGAGTCGGGGCAGTTGCAGTTCGTGCGCGAACTGGGCAGCGACCAGTACCTGAGCAAATACGATACCGGCGTGCTGGCTGCGCGCCTGGGCAATACGCCGGAACCTGATGGTGACGGGCAACGGTATTGTGGCCGAGGGTTGATTCAGATCACCGGTCGGGCCAATTATCGCCAGTGCAGCCTCGGGCTGTTTGGCGATGAGCGCCTGTTGACCACGCCGCAACTGCTTCAACAACCGCAGTGGGCTGCCGAGTCCGCTGCGTGGTTCTGGGAAAGCAACGGCCTCAATGAGCTGTCCGATCAAGACCGTTTCAACAGCATCACCCGCCGTATCAATGGCGGATTGAACGGGTTGCAGGATCGGCTGGAGCTTTGGGCTCGGGCGAGGGCGGTGTTATGCCAGCCTCCGGAATGATCCGGGTTTCATGACGGGGCCGTGGCATTGTCGTGCACATGGCATGTTCAGGATGAGCGCCAAGGACAACAGACCAGGGCCAGGGCCCCGGGGCGCTAACATTTTGATCGATGCTGTAACTTGCAAGCGCGGTCCGCTGGTGTACGTTAGTTCTCATTCCGCTCGATAAGGAGATGACTGTGAAAGTAATCACCCAACTGGCCGCCGACCTTGGCCGGCAATTGCAGATTCTCAATGCCCATGTCTCTACGGCCGAGTCTTGTACCGGCGGCGGGATCGCCGAGGCGATCACACGTATTCCAGGGAGCTCGGCGTGGTTTGAAGCCGGTTATGTCACCTATTCGAATCTGCAGAAAAACCTGCAACTGAATGTCCCGGTGGAGTTGTTCACCACGGTGGGGGCGGTCAGTCGCGAGGTGGTCGAGGCGATGGCCAAGGGCGCGCAGGATAAAAGCCGGGCGTTCTTTTCCGTGGCGGTCAGCGGCGTGGCCGGGCCGGATGGTGGGTCGCCGAGCAAGCCTGTGGGCACGGTATGGC